>CANHYS010000066.1 GCA_947464585.1 Planctomycetaceae bacterium
TCACCGCCACGCGAGAGCGGCACATAGAGCACCATCGTGCCGACGAGCCTGCTCCGAACGAGGGCCAGCTGATCCCGCGTCGCTTCCGTCTCGCCCGCGAGCAGCGCCGCAAAGAGCCTTCCGATCGACGCCTTGCCCGTGCGGCGTCGCCGGGACGGCGGCTGACCCCCACTCCGCATCCCGGCCCCATGCAGCCGCGCCGACAATATCCAGAGCGTCTCGCTCGCCTGCACCGCCGCTTCGATCATCTGTTCGGCGGCGGCATCACGGTGCCACCGCAGCTTGTCAAACTCGGTGGGCGACATCCCCGGAGGCGGCGTGGCATCGCGACCAGCCACCGTGGCGGCCGCGCGGATCAGCGTGCGTCGCAGCCGCCGCACCGAATGCCGCCAGCCGGAAACCGCATCGATTTCAGCCTGCGACGGGCTCGTGCTCGCAGCCGCATCACTCGTGCACCACGCCACCACCGCATCCGCGAGCAGCCGAAACACGCCCGTCATGAATTCAGCCGCACTCTCCACTGCCGCCACGCCCGCCAGCGTCGAGCCGCCGCCGCCTTCCATATCGAGCATGCCACCATCGACCCCGTCGTCAGTGGAGTCGCGCCAGACCATCGACTCATAGGCCGACGCCACCCGCTCCTCGCCGCTGTCATCGTCATCCGTCTGTTCGTCGGCGAAGTCGTCATGGAGACCGTCGGCGTCCCGCGCCGGCCGCCTGCCATCCCCCGGTTCGCGACCGGTCGCGGCCGCCTCGATCACTTCGGCCACGCCGCTGGTGTTGGCCTCGATCAGTTCGATAAACCGGCGGACGCGGAGCCTGGCCGTCTCTGATCGGTCGGCACAGGCACGTGTCATCCACCGCACGGCCTCCCCCATCCAGACGGCGCCGGAGCGATCGATCGCCGGGCCCTCCAGTAACGACGCCCAATGGATGAGCAGTCCCATCGCGCCATCGAGATCCCCCTCGCGGAGCAGGCAATCGGTGGCCTGCGCGTGCGTCTCGGGCGACGAGAACGACGCCACCTCCTCCCGCCAGAAGCCAGGCGGCGGTGGTAGGGGTGCGGTCTCGCGGCGGCGCGTGAGCGCCGCGATCACCTCCCGGGCCGAGTCGTAGACCTCGCGGCCGGAGAGATGCGGCACACCCGATACCGTCGTCGTCGCGAACCGATCCCACCAGCCACCGAGCTGTTCGCCAGCGTCCGCTGCCCGCGCCGCCGCATTCGGCGGTCCGTCGAGTGCGGCCTGTCGCCATACGGCGGCATACCCGTCGAGGATCGATTCCGTGATCCCCACGAGATCATCCACGCGTGGATCGGTCAGGCTCTCACCCCCGGGTTCATGCAGGGGAAACTGTCCGCCCAAGCCGAGGATGTTCCACGGATCGACCACCGCGCCACAGGCCACCGCCCGCATGAGCACCGCGGTGGCGGCATCGAGCTGATCCAGGGCGGCGGTGGTTTCTCTCTCGCAGATGCTCTCATCGGCGCCTGCCGCCTGCCGCAATGACTGCTGCGCCGCCACGACGCGGCTGGTGATCCTGGCCGCCATACGGGCCGACGCCGCAGGCACCATGCCGGCCATCCGTTCCGCGCCGTCCGCGCGGCCCAGTCTCGCGAGCACGGCCGCCAACGCCACGCTCTCCACCTGTCGCGCCCGCCGGCTGGCGAGCAGGCTGTTGATGTGCCGCCGTACGCCACCGAAGGGCTGGCGCAGACGGCGGGTCTCATCGTCCAAAAACTGCCGATGATCCGCCGGCAACTGCGTCATCAGCCAGCGGTAGAACTCGTCGCGGTAGCCGGCGATCCGCGGGAGCAGGTCGGCCAGTGGCAGGCTTGCGGAGGTCGCTCCCGGCCCGTGACCGGACAGCCCCGAGGCCATCAGGATCACGCCCGCCAACACGGCCGCCGACTCGCGCCGCAGCTGCGACTGCCGCTCAGGCCCGAGATCGGCAGGCGACTCGACCGCCGCCTCGGCCCACGACAGGATGCCGTCGAGTGTGGCCTGCTGCACCACCATGCGCCGGTAGAAGCCCTGGCCGTCGATGCGGGCGGGATCCCACAGGCCGAACAGATAGTTGGGCCGACTCGCTGCGGGATGAAGAAAATCAAACGCGCGCGGATCGAATGCCAGTTCTTCCAGCATGGCGAGTTCGAAGTCGGCCTGCCGCAGGAGCGGTTCAGGCGCCTGTTCGAGGATCGCCATCGCATCCTCCACCAGCCGGCGGTAGCGGCCGTGCGCAGCGCCCGCTCCGCGGATGAACAGCGGCACCGGCCGGACCCGCTCGTGTGGATAGGGCTCCGAGAGCTGGCCGTTTTCCAGCACGGCCACCGGCCGCCAGCCGACGTAGTCGTTGAGCCGGACAATCGCCTGCCGCACGATGGCGTCGAGATCGGCACCAGCCACGTCGCTGGCCAGATCGCCGGCCAGGATGGCCTGTGCTGCCGCCATCAGGAAAAAGGGCCGCTCAAAACCACCCGGCGGCTGATGCTCGAGCAGATCGCTGTGGAAGGCACGGTAGGCCGGCAGCAATCGGGAGAAGAGCAGGTCGAGCACCGCCCTGGCCTGCGTGGCGTCCCGAAATGCGGCCTCGGTTGCCGCAAGCGCCTCCAACCGCTCGGCGAGAAGAACGGACACACGGGCCGCGGCATCGGGCCGCTCCACGATCGGGCCGGCGGCGGCGGTCGCAGAGTGCTCGGGGGCCGACTCGACAGCCTCAAAAACGGCATTCATCGCCCGCCAGACGGTCGGATCGAAGGCCCCGGACGAGAAGTTCAGATACCCCAATACAACGGCCGCGGGATCGCTCGGTCGGGTCCGCTTCGGATCGGCCTGCGGGGTGGGTCCGGAATCGGTGGGGGAGTCCTGCCGCATCGGCAATGGTGCCTCGTTGTTTCACGCTCGTCCGGGGGCGGCACGGGCCTCGGGGATCGCGCCGGAAGGCCTGGAGTTTAGCAGTTTCGCCGACCATGATTTCGTGGGCTAAACTCGAAAGGCGGGAATCCGGTCCCGCCGCTTCCGATGTCCAGTCCTTGAGAATCCAGTCCTTGAGAATCAGGCCTCTGACATGATCGCCAGGATTCACGCCCGAGCCCATCTGAGCCTGCTCCTGCTGCTGGCGGTCGCTTCCGGGGCCGTCGCCCCCACCCAGGCCGTCGGACAGTCCTGCCTTGCCGGCACGGCCGCCGACGAATTCACTGCCGACGCGGCAGGACTGAGACGGGAGTGGATTCTGCAACTGCCTTACGTGGCCAGTGGTTACAGCCTGAATCAGGTGGTGGTGGGAGACGGTCTCGTCGTGGCCCAGACCACTGATGGAACCGTCCACGCCGTGCAGGCCGCCCCCTGGGACGAGGGCTCCCCGGCGGCAGATGCTCCGAGGCCAGGATCGTTGCTCTGGTCACAGCGGGTCGGCACAGGCGGCGGCCCGATCACGCGGGCCGGCATCGGCACCGATCTCGTCGTGGTACCCCATGATCGGGGCATCACCGGCCTGGAACGAGCGACTGGCCATCTCCGCTGGCAAGAACCATTCAGTGAGATCGTGTCGGGCGGCGCAACCGTGATCGGCAACTGGGTCTATGTGCCCAGCTCGCCAGGGATCGTCAACCGCTTCGCCGTCACTCCTCTGCGACAGCCGGTGGAAACCACGACCGCGGATGACAAACGGGCGGCAGCGCCGACCGGCAAGAAGGCCGCCAAGAAGACGAAGACGAAGCGGCAACGGAAGGAGAGCCTCGCGCCCATCGCCATTCATGCCGGCGGCAATAACCACGTCGAAATCGCGCCGATCCAACTGGTTGACGGCGTGCTCTGGTGCACATCGGACGGGTTGCTGGTCACCCTTCAGCCCGGCGAACTTGACTGGCGGCGGCTCGAATTCTCGCTGGAAAACCCGCCGGCGGGTTCTCCCGTGGTGCGGGACCGCAGTATTTTCGCCGCCACGACGGCGGGCGACCTGGCTCGAATCGATCTCCCCGTCAAAAAGACGGGACTGCAGCTGGCCTGGCACACCGTGCTGCCAGGCCCCGCCTTCTCCGGGCCGTTTCTCTCCGGCGACACGGTCGTCGTATCGCTCGGCGATCTGGGGATCGCCGCCTATTCCGCCGAGACGGGCGTCGAACGCTGGCAGACCTGCCTGACCGGCAAAATCCTTGCCGTCGGTGGCGGCCGGGTGTGGCTCATCGATGAGCTGGGGAAACTGTCCGCCTTCGACCTTGCCGATGGCTCCCCCCGCGAGCGGCTCTGCCTTGGACCGTTCACCCTGCCGGTGGTCAACATCCACTCCGACCGGCTGCTGCTGGCCTCTTCATCGGGCATGCTTGTGAGCCTGGCACCGCGTGCGACAGGCACGCCCACCCCCGCCGAGGCAGCCGATCCAGCCGCTACCTCGCCCGTTGCACCGGCACGCGAGCCTTCGGATCCTGCCGCCACGCCTCGACCATGAGCGTGTAGAGGTCGCGATCGTACCGGTGGAGCCGGTGCGGATCCTGGAAGAAACACTCGCTCGCCACCGCGAAAAACTCCCCGGGCCCCTCGGCGGCGTAGTCGTCGAACGCGACGAACCGCCCCTCGTCGAGCGCCTCCGCGAATCGTTCCCGGCAGTCGAGCATCCCCCGCGTCCACTCGCGCCTCGCGGTTGCCGATGCCAACGGCGGAACACCGTCGATCTCACCGTCGAGCAGGTCGATGGCGTGGGCACACTCGTGGATCACCACGCTCCGCGGTCCGTCGCGAAGCCGGCCGCCCTCGACCACCCGCGGCCAGGAGAGCACCATGCTGCCACCGTTCCAGGTCTCACCCAGCCGCGGTTCCTTCCACAGCAACTCACCGCCACCGTCCAGCGGCGTCGACCGCTTCCCGAAATAGTCTCCCGGATAGACGAGCACCGACTGCAGGCGGTCGAAGAACTCGTCGGGTATCCCCAGCACGATCAGGCCGGCCTGGCCGGCGATCGACACGCGGACCTCGTCGTCGATTTCCATGCCGCCACAGCCCTCGAACCGCTTCTCGGCGACGAAGATCGCGATCCACGCCTGCAGCCGCTCCCGCTCGGCATCGGCGAGCCACTGCATCTGCCGCAGGTTTCGCCTGAGGATGTCGTTCCAGAACGGCGGCAACGGCCGCGCCTGGATCGAGCGGCGTCGTCGGGACCGGAGCCAGCCAAACATAGAGACACCCGTGGCGTCCGATGCTATGGCTTCAAGGGCAGCGGCATCCGCCGGAAGAACAGGTCCAATGCCAGGATCAGACAACCGCTCGACACGGCGACGAACGACAGCAGCAGCATCGCCGTGTAGACGTTCATCGGTGGACGCGGAGCACTTGGATTCGAATCGTCTGCCATGGTATTCAGGATGGTTCGGGGTCTGGCGGCAGTCTCGGTCGCTGGATCACGCTTTGAGTCGCGTGGTGACCTTGTCACCCCGCTGGACGATGCCCCGCGAGTATTCCCTGACGAGCACGGCGACTGCCCGGTCGGGCTTCACGCTCTTCACGATCGCACGGCCAAGATACTCGTCGTTGCGATAGACCTCGATCTGGTGGCCAGTCTGGAGGCCGTCGTCGAAGCCCAGCGACACCTCGATGGCATCGTCTGCCACAGCCATGACAACGCCGTTCATCGTCGGCACGCGGTCCTTTGGCAGGCTGTCGAGCGACAGTCCGTTCTGCTTCAGGAGCAGGCGGGCCTGGGCGACCTGCTTTTCCAACTGTGACTTCCGCTCGTTGGCGATCTCGAGGAACGACTCCTTTTCGTGCAACTGTCCGGCTATCTCCGCCGCTCGGGTCACCTGCGAGTCAACCTTCTGCTGCTTGTCTCGCACCTCGGCCTGGAGTTTCGTGACTTCCTCCCGGGCCCGGGTAAGGTCCGCCTCGACGGTAGCCAGATCGGCAATCTTCTTCTGCATCTCCGTCAGCTTGTCATCGCGAGCGTCTTTGAGCGTCTTGAGCTCTTTATCCTTCTCGATGAGCGCCTGCTGAAACTTGGCGACCACCTGGTCGCGGGCCGCCTCCGACGTGGCGACGTTCGCCGTCAGCCGCGTGATCTCCTGATTGAGACTGGTCTCCTCGGCCTTGAGCTTGTCCAGGTCCTCCTGCTTCTTCTTGGCAACTTCCTGCCAGTTGACGTGCGACGAATAGATCGCGACGGCAAAGCTCATGAGCATCAGGCTCATGACGAAGACACCAAACACGAAAATCTTGCCGAGGACGTTTTTCATGGTCGAACCACTGCGCTCGCGGAATGGCGACGTTTCAACGGGCGGCATGAGACCGCTTCCCGCCCGCTCCCATCAGCCTACGGCTTGATCGGCAGGCGGGTCAACGACTCTGCAACCTGCCTCGCCGGGACCATCCAGACAGCAGTGCGACCGCTGCAACCGCCACACACGCCCCCAGCGGCAGACTCCCCCACACCAGCCACGGGCTCGTGCGGCCATCGGGCCTGACGCGTGCCCGCAGGGTGCCAGTGGCCCGTCTGGGCCCCCTGGCCAGCAGCCGGCCCGAACCGTCGATCCAGGCTGAAAACCCGGTGTTTGCGGCGATCGCCAGTGGCGTCCGCACCTCGACCGCCCGAAAAATCGCCGCCGTCAGGTGCATGTCGAGTTCGCTCGACCCCCAAAACCAACCGTCGTTGGTGAGGTTGACGATGACGTCAGGCCGGCCCCCCTCGCGGCCCAGTTCGAGCACCAGCGTCCGCACTGCCTCCGGCAAGGCTGTCTCATAGCAGATGTTCACAGCCACCCGCGAGCCGGCGATCGTCACGGCCACCGGCTGGGTGCCGGCCGTCAAGCCAGCCGGGAGCGGCGTGAGCCGGTAGAGCCAGGGAAAACGCTCGGCGAGCGGAATATATTCGCCAAACATCACAGGGTGCTGCTTGCTGTAGCACGCCAGCGCGACGCCCTCGGGATCGAGAAACAGACCGCAGTTGTAGTTTTTCGCGCCGGAGGGGGCGTGTGGTGTGACGACCTGCTTGTCGAGGCCGACCAGCCAGTGCGTGCCGTACCGACGCGCGAAGGCGGCCAGCAGCGTGAGCCGTTCCTGCTCGAGGACTCGCCGACAGGCCGTCTGCCGATCGGCGGCGGTCCCCGTCGCATCCCGGCCGGCGAGCGTCTGCGCGACGACGCTCTCCGGCAGCACCTCGTCGGGATCGATGTCGAGCAGTCCCCACCGCCACATCGTCTCCGGCCAGACGATGAGGTCGGGACGCGATGGGCCGGCTTCACCCACGGCTGGTCCTTCACGCAAGTCCAGCGCAGCCATCGTGAGTTCGTCGTAGTGCTGTGCCACATCGCCGGCGGCATCGGGATCGTGCTTGAGTTCGGTGTCGATCGATCCCTGCACGAGCAGCACGTCGAGCGTGGGGCCTTCCGGCTGCGGCTCGCCCTGGATCCGCCAGTGTCCGTAGCCGATGGCGGCGATCAGCACGACACCGGCGGCCAGACCCGCCTGGAGAGCCGCGCGAAGGCGGTCGCGCGCCGCCACCGCGGCGACGATCTCGGCCAGACCGGCGGCCACGGCCATCACCACGCCCGCCACACCAACCGCCCCCAGGCAATCAGCCACCTGGATGAGCGTGGTCCACCGCCACTGGGTGTGCCCCAGTCCGCCGAAGGTGAAGCCGCCCAGCACCGAGCCGCGGAGGTGCTCGCAGGCCATCCATGCCACGGGTGCCGCCACCACCAGCGGCCACCGCCAGCCATGCACCAGTCGGCGGGCGATCACGACGAAGAGGGGCAGGTAGCAGGCCAGATAGGCCGAGAGTGCCACCCAGCCGATCGACGTCGCGGGGTGTGGCAGCCGCAGCCAATGAATCGCGGCCAGCCAGTGGCAGAAGCCGCCCAGCCACAGGCTCCGCCACGGATGCGCGGCCGAGAGACGGTCGGCCTGCACGATCGCGAGCCACGGCAGCGGCGCCAGCCAGGCGAGCATCCAGCAGTCGGCAGGAGGTTGCACGAGAAACATCGCGGCCGCGCCGGCCAACGCAAGGGACAGCACGCCGCGGCCGTTCAACGCCCCGCGAAACAGACCAGCCGTGTCCAGGCGGTCGCGTAGCAACCGGCCCAGTCGGCCCACTTCGGTCGGTTGGCCCGCTTCGGTCGGCCGGTGCGTCATGGGGCGGCCTCGAATTCGGCAATCACCGTGCCGGGGGTCACCACGTCATCCTCGTCAACGAGCTGCGTCATCA
>CANHYS010000067.1 GCA_947464585.1 Planctomycetaceae bacterium
AGGAATGCGAGGCATGGGGTCCCTCCCGTGCGAATGAATGATGCGATCCGTCGGGCAATCGTGCCCGGGACAGGTATGAGGGGAATATACTCGAAAGGGTTCGAAACCGGCTACCTTCGCCCCATTCGAGTGGTGGTGCAGTCGCCGCGAAACATGGCCCGAACACCTCACGAAATTCCCGTGCCCGCCCATCCTTCAGCCCTTTCCATGAACACGCTGAACCCGTCTCAGCAGCTTGCGGCCACGCATGTCGAGGGGCCGCTGCTGGTGCTAGCAGGGCCCGGGAGCGGCAAGACACGCGTCGTGACCCACCGGATCGCCCACCTGATCTCGGCCGGCGTGCCCGCGGAACAGATCGTGGCCCTGTCATTCACCAACAAGGCCGCCGACGAGATGCGGCGCAGAGTGTCGGAACTCGTCGGCCCGCAGCCGGTGGAGATGGGCACGTTTCACCGCTTCGCTGCCCGCCTGCTCAGGAGACACGCCCGACTCGTCGGTCTCACGAGCGACTATTCGATCCTCGATCCCGATGACGCTGGCGGCCTGCTCAAACGCGCCGCCAAGAAACTCGGACTGTCACTGACCCACACGCCGATCGATCGCGTCGCAGGGGTGATCAGCCGGGCCAAGAACGACATGGCGACGCCCGAATCATTCGAACCCAAGTGGGGTCGTCCGGTGGACGAGGTGGCACAACGGGTGTGGCCCGTCTATCAGCAGATGCTGCTCGAAGCGAACTCGGTCGATTTCGATGACCTGCTCGTCCATGTCGCCCGCATGCTCATGGACAATGCTGACCTTCGCCAGCTGCTCGACGCGCGACACCGCTGGATCCTGGTGGATGAATACCAGGACACCAACGCAGTGCAGTATTGCATCGTGCGGGGTCTCTCGATCGACCACCCAAACCTCGCGGTGACGGGCGACCCTGATCAGGCGATCTACGGCTGGCGTGGCGCAAGCATCCGCAACATCCTGGAATTCGAGCGGGACTACCCCGCGGCCAAGGTCGTCAAGCTTGAGCACAACTACCGCAGCACCTCCAATATACTCGGCACCGCCGACCGGCTCATCGCACACAACAGCCGGCGCAAGCCGAAACGGCTGATGACTGACGCCCCGCCAGGGCAGCCCGTGCGGATCGTGCTCGATGCATCCAGCCATGACGAGGCTGACCGCATCGCGGACGAGATCGCCAAGGCCCTCGCGGGCGGCGTCCGTTCCCCGCGCGACTTCGCTATTCTGTTTCGGACGAACGCCCTCTCGCGGTCGCTGGAAGTGGCGCTGCGAGGCCGCGGCGTCCCCTATCAGCTGGTACGCGGGCTCGAATTCTTCAAGCGACGCGAGATTCGTGATGCAGTCGCATGGCTGCGGCTCCTCAAGAATCCCCGCGACGACGAGGCGTTCCTGCGGGTGGTGAACGTGCCTCCTCGCGGAATCGGCAAACAGTCCCTCGACCGGCTGCTGGCATGGGCGGGGGACCAGCGGTCCAGCCTGCTGGAAGCGGCCGCCGTGGCGACACGGATTCCTGGCATCTCCAAGCGATCCGGCACGGCCCTGGCGCAGTTTGCGCGGCTCCATACCGAACTGGCCGAGCAGGCCGGGGCCCCGTCGGGCAGCGTGGCCATGCTGCTCGACGCCGTCCTCGAAAAAACGGGCTACCGCCGAATGCTCGCAGAGGAGGGCGGGGATGAGGGTGGTGAGGATCGCCTCGCAAACGTCGAGGAACTCGTCACCGCCGCCCGACAATGCGACGAATCATTCCAACCCGTGGTCCCCGGCGACGATGCGTTGGGAGCATTCCTGGAAACCACGGCCCTGGTGGCCGACACCGACGTCTGGGATGCCGAGCAAAACCGTGTCTCGTTGATGACGCTCCACGCCGCCAAGGGCCTGGAATTCCCGGTCGTCTACCTGGTGGCGATGGAGGATGGCATCCTGCCCCACGAGCGCAGCCTCGATCAGCCGGACCAACTGGAGGAGGAACGGCGACTGGTGTTTGTGGGCATCACGCGGGGCCGTGAGGAGGTGCACGCCAGCGCCTCCCGCATGCGCGACTACCGAGGCACACGCCGCATCTCTGCACCGAGCCTGTTTCTTGCCGAGATGACCGGCGCCGAGACGGTCGTCAGCGGCGCGGAAGCGCCGACCGTGGGCGCCTCATGGGCCCGATGGGGCACCGACGCGGATGACTATTCGCAAGCCGCCGCGGACGACGATGCAGCCGACATCGCGGCTGACATCGCGAACGAGTCCCCAACACGCACACCGACGACACTCCGGCCCGACGGCCTCGTGCTGGAACTCGAGGAGTCGGATCCGGAGGCCGAAGCCGAGATGCGAACTCCGCGGCGTCAGAAGCCCGCGGTGGCACGCCGACACGGCCTCGACGCCGCGATCGGGCGGGCGTCGGACCTCGCGAACCGTTTGGGCGGACAGCCACCGGTCAAGCGAACCTACGAGATCGGCCAACGGGTCCGGCATGCGGAATACGGCGAGGGCAGCATCACGGGCATCAGCGGGACGGGGCCCCGCGCCGTCGGCACCGTGATCTTCGACGGCCCAGCCGGCACGCGGAAATTCATCCTCGGCCACGGCGCCCTGGAGTAGGTCCCTACCGTCCAGCGTGTTCGCGCCACCAGGCGACCGTGGCGGCGAGGCCGGCGTCGAAGTCCTGCTTTGGCCCCCACCCCAACAGGCTGCGGGCCCGTGAGATGTCGATGCCACGGCGAGGCTGACCGTCGGGCTTCGACGTATCCCAGTCGATCCGTCCCTTGAAATCGCATGCCTTCGCAATCCTCTCGACGAGATCGCGAATCGGAATCTCCACGCCGCCTCCGAGATTGATCGGCAGCGGGTCGTTCATCACCTCGGCCGCCCGCACGATCCCCTCGGCCGCGTCGTCGACATAGAGAAATTCCCGAGTCGCTTCGCCGGTTCCCCAGCAGACGATCTGCGGATGCCCCGCCAGCCGGGCCTCTTCGCACTTGCGAACGAGCGCAGGAATGACATGGCTCGACCGCGGGTCGAAGTTGTCGCGGGGGCCGTAGAGGTTCACGGGGACGACCACGGCGCTGTTCAATCCGTACTCGCGGCGATACCCGTCGAGCATCACGAAGATCGCCTTCTTCGCCACGCCGTAGGGGGCATTGGACTCCTCCGGATATCCGTTCCAGAGGTCTTCTTCTCGAAACGGCACCGGGCAGTGCTTCGGATAGGCGCAGACGGTGCCCGTGTGCACGAACTTCTCCAATCGTCGCCGCCGGGCATGTTCGACAAGATGCAGCCCCATCGCCATGTTGGCGTAGAAGAATCGTCCTGGGTGCTCCATGTTCGCGCCGATGCCGCCCACCTCGGCCGCGAGGTGAATGACGACGTCGGGCCGGGCGGTCTCGTAGAGTCGCTCGACATCCGACTCCACCGTGAGGTCATACTCCCGCCGTCGCGGCACGAAGATCTTTTCGTCAGACACGCCCCGCTGGCGGAGCACCCGCAGGACGGCCGCGCCCAGGAAGCCGCCACCGCCGGTCACCACGATTCGCTTTGCCGAAAGATCGGTCATGAACCAGTGTTCCTTGCAGTGTTCCGAACCATCACCTGCTCGGAATGGAGCCATCATGGCCGGCGGCGAGGAGGATCTGCTCCTTGCGGGCCAGTGCGAGATCAGCGTCCACCATGCGGGCGACCAGCTCGTCGAAAGAGCAACGCGGCTTCCAACCAAGCTTCGCCCGTGCCTTCGCGGAGGAACCGAGGAGGAGATCGACTTCAGCCGGCCGGAAATAACGCGGATCGATCTCGATGAAATCCCGATAGTCCATGCCCAGCCGGCCAAACGCCTTCTCGCAGAATTCGCGGACCGAGTGCGTCTCGTCGGTGGCCACAATATAGTCGTCTGGCTCGTCCTGCTGCAGCATGAGCCACATCGCCTCGACATAGTCGCCTGCGAAGCCCCAATCGCGCTGCGCGTCAAGGTTGCCGAGGTAGAGCTTCTTCTGTATTTCCAGTTTGATGCGGGTGGCTGCCCTGGTGATCTTACGGGTCACGAATGTCTCGCCCCGCCGTGGGCTTTCATGATTGAAGAGGATGCCGCAGGAGGCATGCAGTCCGTAGCTCTCGCGATAGTTGACGGTGATCCAATGGGCATAGACTTTGGCGACTCCGTAGGGCGACCGCGGATGGAACGGAGTCGTCTCACGCTGTGGCGTCTCCGCGACCTGGCCGTACATCTCCGAACTCGATGCCTGATAGAATCGGATCTGACAGCCGAGGGCGTCCTGTGAGTCTCGAATCGCCTCCAGGAGCCGCAGCGTGCCCACCGCGGTGACGTCGGCGGTGTAGGTGGGCTGGTCGAAGCTCACGCGGACGTGGCTCTGCGCCGCGAGGTTGTAGACCTCCGCAGGGCGAATCTCACGGATGAGACGGGCGAGTCCGTTGCCGTCGGACATATCGCCATGATGCAGCACGAGCGGCCGGTGCATATCGTGGATGTCGCGGTACAGATGCTCGATCCGCTGCGTGCCGAAGCTGCTTGAACGGCGCACAAGACCATGCACCTCGTACCCCTTGTCGAGAAGGAGTTCGGCAAGATAAGAGCCATCCTGGCCGGTAATCCCGGTGATCAGCGCTCGTCGCAAACTCGATGACACGCGGGCATCCAACCTTTCTGCTGACACGATAGAACAATGACCGTGGACGAGGCTTTCCGAGCCCACTGACGATACGCCGGCAAACACCGCCTATAAAGGGCGCGGTGCGGACGGCGTCGCCTCCCTCAAAGCGGCATCGAACTGCATCACCATCAACGACATGAACTCGGTACAGATCTTCGAGCCCACGCCGGGGGGCAACGGCGTCTCGTCCATGATCACGTAGAGTTTGTACACGGCTTTGGCCGGCGCCAATTCAATCCGGGCGATCTGCGGAGCCACCCAACGACCATCGAAGCCGTAGGTCCACAACACACGGAGGGTCTGCCCCGATTTACGAAACGTACCGGTGAATACCTCCGCACTGCGGCCGTCGTCGAGAGGAACCGTCTGGCGGTGCTCCGTCTCGGCGATCTCGAAACCGGCCCCCGGATAGCAGCGATCGGGGGTATGGCCCGACGCATCATGCGGTGTGGCGCAGACCACGAACACCGAGAGCCTTGCCTTCGATTTCCTGTTGAAGTAGGCACGCGAAATATGCCCGACAGCCCCCGCCCGCTCCAATTCCTCGGGACTTGATTCCAACTCCTCCGCGACCTCCCAATCTCCGCAGCTGACCGGAAAGTGTCGTTCCAATTGTTCGGCGGCCTGCTGCAATTCCGCCGCGACGTTGCGACCCGTCCAGCGTTCCGTCATCCGGCCGTGCAGATAGGTCGCACCGCCCACCACGAGGGCAGCGACGATCGCCGTCACGATCCCATTGAAAGCTCGCATCCTGGTTTCCTCACTTGCATTTCACACCGCCGCGGCGGCACGGACCTGGCTCGCGTTCAGCGCGACACCGGCAGGGCCGACCGACGCCGTGCCGGGGTCACCGCGACGCCATGCACGATCACGCCCAGCAACCGCACTCCCACCGACCGCAACCGTTCGACGGCGGCGGCCAGTTGCGGCATGCGACTCACGTCCAACATGGTCGACAGAATCACGGCGTCGCTCTGCTGACCCAGCAGGAGGGCATCCGACACATCCAGAACGTTGCCAGCGTCGATCACGACGTGGTCGAAGGAATCACGAAAGCCCTGGATGATCCTGGCCAGGTCCGGTCGTGACAGCGCCGAGATCGCGGCATAGTCGCAGTCGCCGCCCGTCACTGCGAACAAGCCATCGATGCTGGTGGGCTGGATGGCCTCGTCATTGCCAAGCTCGCCACGCAACAATTCCGGCAGGCCGGCACGCAACTCCAGCCCCAATGCCAGATGGGTGCCGGGATGCCGCAAATCACCGTCGAGCAACAGCGTTCGCTTGTCGGCACGGGCAAGGCTGGCGGCGAGCTGGGCGGCGGCTGTCGTCTTTCCCTCCCGTTCAACGGCACTGCTGACAAGGATCACCTTGGGCGCCTCGCGGCCGGTCTGGAAGATGAGCGTCCGGATGGTATCGCCGCATTCCGCCAACACGGCGCCGTGGTCCTGCCGTTTCCCAAGCCTCGACGCCAGCGGAAAGGTGCCGAGCACCCTCGCGCCGATGCGGCGCGACACGTCGTCAGCCACGTTGAGGCGATCCCGCAGATAATCCGACAGCACGATCAAGCCACCGCCGAGCGTGGCGCCGGCCGTTCCCGCAATCAGCGTGAGCAGGATGCGGAACAGCCTGTCGTTGCCGCGAGGCACACCAGCCGGCTCGACCAGCGTCACGCGATTGGGCATGTTGAGGTCGATCGCCGAACTCTCAAGTTCGATGCCGATCTGATCGGTCACCTTCTGGAGATGCTCGAGCTCGACTTTTCTCGCATCCATGTCCGCATTCGCCCTGCCGAGTTCCATCACCTCCTTCGAAAGCCCATCGAATTCCTTCGATGTTTCCCCGAGCGTCTTGACCAACATCTCACGGCGTTTCTTCAGCACGACCGGCGTCTCACCACGCCGTCCGACAGTCTCGGCAACGAGCCGGGAGACGATCGCCGGACGCAGCTCGCGCCGTCGGGCTTCAACCCGTTCAAGCAATTCCTGGCCCTGGGCCCGCAGCCGCCGCACGGCCGGCTCGGTCCCGGCCCGGGCGCTCCGCTGTTCCTGATAGGAAATCGCCTCCTCGATGCGAGCAAGCCGGTCGGTGAGTTCGACGATCTGGGGATCTCGCGCCAGCGTGGCGTCGACGATCTCCTCCGGCACCGCATCCTCCGCTGAGATTTCGCCGCTCTCACGTGCTTCGGCGATCCACAGTTCGGCATCGATGGCGGCGATGTCCCGCTGTGTCTGGACGAGCAGCCCCCGAAGGGTGCCCACGTGATCCATGAGCAGGCCGCGTTGGGTTGCAACCTCGGAACTGTCCCGCGTGCCCAGGGTGCGTGCCAGGTTGTTGAGCGTCTCACGACGGGTCCGCAACTCGGCCATGTTTTCCTTGAACTTCTTCTCGAGCGCGTCGCGGCGTCCGAGCCGCTCGGTGCGTTCCTTGTTGACGACGTCATCGAGGAACGACGTCGTCACCGCGTTGAGGATCTTGGCGACATCCTCGGCATTCTTGCCCCGCAGGCGGACCTGCACGACCTCCGACTCGGGCGAGGCGGTGACCATCAGCCCGCGGGAGAGCCACCCGATCGGATCGCCTCCAGCCTCGCGGAGTGTCTCCAGATTTTCGATGCCTGGTTTCCGCAGGGCAGCCTGCAGCACGTACGGACTCTTCATGAGTTGCAGCTGGGTCTTCTTGTACGACTCATACTCGGCGCTGTCGCGGCCGCGGCTGAGCATGCCCCCCTTGTCCCGCACCCGAAGCCAAGCCACGGCCTCGTACCCGCGGGGAAGGAGAATCCATACCGGCACCACGGTCATCATGCCCAGCAGCAGCCCCAGCGCCGTGGCCGGCAACCAACGGCGGCGGAACGCATGAATCACCCGGATGTAGTCGATGCCGGCGGATGCCTGATCGCTGCCAGCGGATGGCAGCATCGGCCCCAGCGATGGCTGGAACGGCGCCAGCGTGCCCTGCGCTCCATCGCGAACGACGAGCGTGCCGGCAGATTGGCGGGCCGGCGAGGATGCCGGCTGTTCCTGCACGAGTGCGTTTGTGTCGCTCATAGCATCCGTTCGAGAGAGCAGGGGGCACCATGCCACCTGTCAATGATTCTACCCTGCATTGTGTTCCTTCCGATCGATGGCGGCCTCGGATCGATCGGCCGAGGCCGCCGAGGGCATCGGGCCCTGCCGCAAAGCCCCGTCCAAACCCGGCAAAACACCGCGATTTCGTTCCCCGGCGACGGCAAGCCCTGCCGAACCGGGTCCGCCAAAGGGGGCCACCCGCACCATGGCCGTCTCGTCCACAACGAACAGGACTGACAGCAGTTTTTGCAGGAGATAGAGCAGGGCGAGCGCGAGTGGCATCATGAAGTAGCCTGCCCAGTCATGAAAGATCTTCTCCGCGATGGCGGGATCGATCGTGTACATCACGCCCGTCAGCGTGATGCGGATCGCGTTGACGGTCAGTGCGATCGGTACGGCGCTGGCCAAGATCACCAGGCTCTCGTACCACTCCAG
>CANHYS010000068.1 GCA_947464585.1 Planctomycetaceae bacterium
ACATGCTCCACGAGTTCCACGACGAACTCACGCCCAAGCTCGAAAGCGCGATGGACGAACCGCATGAGAAGGCCAAGTCGGATCCGTCGCCCTACGCCTGCCCGCAGTGCGGCCGGCGGCTCGAGTATCGCTTGGGCGGCAAGGGGGAGTTTCTCTCCTGCAGCGGCTACAACGAAAAGGTCCTCGTGTCGGCGGCGGTGCCGAAGACGACTGCCAAGGGGAAGAAGCGAAAGCCCGCCAAGCCGAAGGAGCAGCCAGCCTGCACGTTTGCGATGCCGGTCGACCGCCAGCGGCGGCCGCTGCTCCCAGAGCAGATCGACCTGCTGTCTCCGGCCGGCGTTCCCATGGTCAAACGCACCGGACGGTTTGGCGATTTTCTCGTCGAGGACAAGCCGCGGCCCGTGAAGCCTCGCGGAAAAAAGGCGGCCGAGGCGACGCCGGCCGAACCGCCGCCGTTCATTCTCAACCTCGACAAGAAGGGAAACATCAAGTTTCCGTCACCGCCGCCGCTGGTCACCGACATCGCCTGCCCCAAGTGCGGCAATGTCATGAACCTGCGGGAAGGGAAACGCGGGCCGTGGCTCGGCTGCCGGGCGTTCCCCAAGTGCCGGGGACGCGAGGCCTTCACGAAGCTGTCCGAGCCCCGGCAGAAGGAACTCGAGCGAGATTTGGCAGCCCTCATGGCCGGCCAGACGAAGCTTTCGCTGACCAGGCGAGACGGCGTCACGCCCGTGACGGAGGGCACGCCGCTGGCGTCGCTCCAGATGGAGGGCGGGGTCGCCGAACTCGCGGCGTTTGAGGGCTGATGGCGGGCGGCCCGGAAGGCCGCGGCCGGCGTGAAGCCAGCATAAAAGCCCCCGCATAAAAGCCCCCGGCGCAAGCCGGTGGACTCCGGGAGCGAACTCCGGCCCGCGCACCACGCCATCCGTCACAGCCAGGGCGGATCGCCGGTGAATGTGGTCGGGGTCTCGTCGAGCGCGATGGCAAAGCCCGTGGCGTGCGAGCGGCAGTGGGAGATGCTCACGAGGATGCAGTGGATCCCCATCTTCTCGGCGATCTCCTGTGTGCCTCCCTTGAGAAACGCCTGCGGCCGGCCGCCGGGGCCGTTTCTGACCTCGATGTCACGCCAGCTGATGCCCCGCCGCCAGCCGGTGCCCATCGCCTTGAGCACCGCCTCTTTGGCGGCCCAGCGGCCGGCGAAGTGCTGCGTGGCCATCCGCCGGCTGCGGCAGTATTCGATCTCCAGCGGTGTGTAGACGCGGTCGATGAACAGTTCGCCGTGGCGTTCGATCATCTGCGCGATCCGTAGACATTCGGTGATGTCGGTGCCGACTCCGAGAACGTTCATGCTCGGCCCCCTTTGCCCGAAGGTTTTCCTGTTGGCTGGCCTGCGATGACGGGCTTGCCGGCCTTGCCACGCGTCAGGCCGCAGGCCCGTCGGGCCCGGTCGAGCACGTCGCGGGCCTTGGCTCGGGCACGTTCGGCTCCGGCGGTGAGAATCGCATCGATCCGGTCTGGGTCTGCTTCGAGCGCGGCCCGTCTTGCCCGCGCCTCAGCGAAGAACTGGGCCGATGCCTCCACGAGCGCCTTCTTCACTTCGCCATAGCCAAAGCCGCCGCGGCGGTAGAGGTCGGCCATCTTCGCTCGGTCGGCTTCCGGGGCCATGAGCGAATAGAGCGTGTAGAGATGGTCGTCGTCGGGGTTCTTCGGCTCCTCCATGGCGCGGGAGTCGGTCGTGATCCGCATGATCTTCTTCTTCTGCGCGGCAAGATCCTCGAACACGTCGAGCGTGTTGTCGTAGCTCTTGCTCATCTTCTGGCCGTCGGTGCCCGGCACGCGGCCGCCGCCCTCCACCAGCCTCGGCTTCGGGAGGGTGAACACCTCGCCGTAGAGGTGGTTGAACGTGCCCGCCAGATCGCGGCAGACCTCGATGTGCTGCACCTGATCCTCGCCGACGGGCACCACCGTGGCGTCGTAGGCCAGAATGTCGGCGCTCATCAGCACCGGATAGGTGAAGAGACCGGCATCGGCCGGCAGGCCGCGGGTCTTCTTGTCCTTGTAGGCATGGCAGCGCTCGAGGAGCCCCATCGGCGTCACGGTCATGAGGAGCCAGGTGAGTTCCGTCACCTCGGGCACGTCCGACTGCACGAAGAGCGTGGCGTGGTCGGGATCCAGACCCAGCGACACGAGGTCGACGGCGGCGTCGTGCACGAGCGCCCGCAGCCGATCGGGCTCGCGGACGGTGGTCAGCGCGTGCAGGTCGGCGATGAAGTAATAGGCCTCGTCCGCCGTCTGGAGGTCGATGTATTGCCGGATCGCGCCGAAGTAGTTGCCCCAGTGGAAGCGGCCAGTCGGCTGGATGCCAGACAGCACTCGGGTGGGGGCCGGGGGCCTGGGGACAGGCGTGTTGTTGCCGTCAGTGGGCATGGGGCTGGCTTTCAGAGGAGGAGGCGGCTGCGGGCACGCAGGGGGCACGCTGCGGCAGTTCGAGTGTTCCAATCACGTCGGCCATGCCGTTCGCGCCCAACTCGGCCAGCGCCGCAGGAAGCGCGTCGAGCAGTCGGGCCGACGCGACCGGCTCGGCGAAGTTGGCGGTGCCGATCTGCAAGGCGGAAGCACCTGTCACGAAGAATTCCATGCAGTCGTTGATGGTCATGATGCCGCCGACCCCGACGATGGGGATGTCGACCGCCTGTCGCACCTGGTGGACGCACCGCAGCGCGATCGGCTTGATCGCCGGCCCGCTCAGGCCGCCGATGACGTTGCCAAGCATTGGCCGCCTGCGGCGCCAGTCGACGGCCATGCCCTGGCAGGTGTTGATGAGTGTGACGGCATCGGCCCCGCCATCCCGTGCCGCCCGGGCGATCTCCACGATGCTGGTGACATTGGGGGTGAGCTTGGCGAGCACGGGGAGTGAGGTCGCCGACCGCACGCCCTCCACCACACCGCGGCAGGCCACCGGGTCGGTGCCCATGTCGATGCCGTGGCTGACGTTCGGGCAGGAGATGTTGAGTTCGAGCGCCGCGATGCCCGGCACGCCGTCGAGCTGAGAGGCCAGCGCGACAAAATCAGCCTGCGATCCCCCTGCGATGCTCACGATCACCGGCGCACCGCACCGCACCAGGAAAGGGAGTTGGTTCGCCAGGAACGATTCCACACCGTCGTTGTCGAGGCCGATCGAATTGAGCAGGCCGGCCGCGGTTTCCACCGTTCGCCATGGCACGTTGCCCTGGCGGGGCAGTGGCGTGATGGTCTTCGGCACGACGCCGCCCAGTCGCGCAAGGTCGAGGAAGCCGGTCATCTCCCGGCCGTAGCCGAACGTGCCTGAGGCCACCATGATCGGGTTGGGCAGCCGGAGCCGGCCCAATGTGACGGCCAGATCGACGGCCGGCCGCGCGGCTGACAACGCGGCCGACGGTGGTGTCGGCGTCGCCGCGGAGGGCCCAGTGGACTCAGATGGGGGCATATCGGAAGACTGGGGCGGAAGAGGGGGCGTGCCCCGATGAAACGGGGGGGACGGGAAAAGGGGGCAGTGTCCCGCACCTCGGAAGTGGCGCGGGAACCCGAGTGTAGTGGGTTTTTGGGCCGCCCCAAGGTCGTGGCCGTGTTTGCCGCTCGGCGTGGAATCGGCGGCGGAAACCTCCCGGAAAATATTCCGATTCTGTCAAGTGTGCCGAATATACCGCCGATACTCCATGTGGAAGATTCCTGAACAGCCGGGCTGACCGGCAAGGTGGATCGTTGACACTACTACTTACCAGTCATAGACTTCCGACGAGTCGCACCATCCGTGCGGAGCGTTCAGGCCGTGACCAAGAAAGATATTGTCCGAACGATCGCCGAGCAGATCGAACTGCCACAACTCCGGACCAAGGAGTTGGTGCAGAAGACGTTCGACGCCCTGATCGACGCCCTGGTGAAAGAGGGGCGGATCGAACTGAGGAATTTCGGCGTTTTTCAGATCAAAAAGCGGGAGGCCAGGATGGCCCGCAACCCTCGCACGGGGGAGCGTGTGCCGGTCCAGGCGAAGAGCGTGGTCACGTTCAAGCCGGGCAAGGAGATGGAGGCCCGCGTGCGGCAACTCGACCAGGTCGAGGCCGCTCAGCCAGGCGACTCATCCGCTCGGGCCGCGGCAGAGCAGGAAGCCGCGCCAGAACAGGAAGCCCAGTCAGGGCAGGAGTAGGGCGCAGGATGGGGGGCTTGGCGGGCGTTTGGGCCCGTTCGTCTGCACCCTCCGGCAAAAATCAACGTCGCGGCAATGGATTGCCGTCAGCTACATCCTTGCCCAGCCCGGGCATCTTCGTGATATCGGGTGACTGGCAGGAAGGTTCCGAGACTCGGCACGGTCGGCCGCGGACTGCAACGCGAGCGGCATCCCGGGCTGGATCAAGGAATGGATGCGGGAGGCGCAGGTCATGAAGGCCCACGATAGGTTCGGCGGCACGATCACCAGGATGGCGTTGATGCTCTTCGCCGCCGTCGCGCTGGCAACGAGCACCGGCTGCCTCATCCCGATGTATTCGGGCGATCCTGTGCGTCGTGCCGAGCAACTCCTCTACACGTCTGAGGATCTGCGGCAGATCACCGACGAATGGGAGCGGATCTGGTTCCTTGATCAGCCGTCGCACATGACGCTCTACCGCACGCACGGCGGCGTGTTGTAAACGGCTATATCCGGATCTTCGATGCCTGCTCGACGATCGTTTCAAGCGGCACGAGGTTGCCCTTGTCGCAGCCCGGGCAGGCCTCGGCGGCTTCCGCCCATGCCTCCGGCGTGCGGATGTTGGAATCCCAGAACGGCCATGTCTTGCACTGCCGCGGCCGCTCTTCGTAGGCCGTGCACTTGCGGGTCTTCTCGTCAAGCAGCACGCAGTCGCCGCCCGCACGCTCCTTGAGCGACCGGCGGACGCCCACCCGCTTCACGTGCTTCGCCTCGAAGGCGTCGGGAGCCATGCCGAGCCTGGCGGCCATGGCGTTGATCTCGTCCTGGTTGACCCAGACGTAGCCCTCGGCGCCCGAGCAGCAGTCACCGCACTGCGTGCACTGGAACCGCAAGCCACCGGAATACCAGACCTCTTTTTTGATTCCTGCCATGATTTTCACCTGACCAGTGTGTCCTCCAGTGATGATCACCGAAGCTTCTGAACGGCTGCCACGATCGCGTCGACATCGTCGCCGGTATTGAACTGCCCAAAACTCGCCCGCACGGTGCCGCCTGACTGCGTGCCGAGATGGGCATGAATGCAGGCGGCACAGTGGAAGCCCGATCGTACCTGCACCCCGGCCAACTGCTCGAGCAGCGCGGCCACTTCGGCGGGATCATAGCCCTCGACCGTGAAA
Source organism: Planctomycetaceae bacterium (assembly GCA_947464585.1). The sequence continues at coordinate 5,341 of CANHYS010000068.1, forward strand.
CTCACAATTCCCACGATCGCCTCTCCGCCGCTCGAGTCGTGCGAAGTCGCGTGTGGCCCGACCATCCGCACGCCGCCAATGTCACCCAGTCTCGCGGCGGCGGCGGCGGCTAACCGCCGGCCGTTCAGGCCAACTGCCTCGATCGACCGCGACGCGAGCCACTCGGTCGCCGCCAGCAGGCCGGCGAGCGCAGGCAGGTCGGGCGTGCCCGCCTCCATGCGGTCGGTGAAGCGGTCGGGCATGGCGAGGCTGTCGCTCGCGGAGCCCGTGCCACCCTGGATGAGCGGCTCGAGATCGAGTCCGGAACGCACCCAGAGGATGCCCGTGCCGGCCGGCCCCAGCAGCCACTTGTGGGAGGGGGCGACGATGATGTCGGCATCGCAGCCGTCGGCCGTGCAGGCGATCTGGCCGAGCGACTGTGCAGCGTCGAGCAGGAAGAGACCGCCACGGTCGTGCGCGATCCGTCCCAGGGACTGTGCATCCTGCACGGCACCGGTCACGTTGGAGGCATGGGAGCAGACCACCAACCGCGTCGCCGACCGCCATGCCCGCACGACCAGGTCGGGATCGACGCGGCCCGCCCCGTCGCAGGGCACGATCGTGAGTTCGATCACGCCACGGTCCGCGAGCCATGCGAGTGGACGGAGTGTCGCGTTGTGATCGGCTGCCGTGGCGATGACGTGGTCGCCGGCACCGAGCAGGCCATGGATCGCCATGTTGAGCCCGAGCGTCGCCCCCGCGGTGAAGGCCACTCGCTGTGGATCGACGTTGCCGAGCAGGCGGGCTACGGCGGCCCGGCATCGCGTGCGGATCGCATCTGCCTCGACCGCCTCACGATAGGTGGCCCGGCCGGCGGCGGCGCCGATCACCCGGCCGGCCTGTTCCCACGCCGCAAACACCTCCGGCGGCTTGGGCCACGAGGTGGCCGCGTTGTCGAGGTAGCGGCGGACGGGCACTGGCAGGCTTTGGTCACAGCCGGTTGGATCAGCCACGCTCATCCTCCGATCTGATACATCGCGCGGGCCGGCCGCTCGAATACCGGTGTGCCGATGCCATGCGCGGCCCGCTTCGCCAGCACGCAGTCGCGAAGCAGGCGGGCGATCTCGTCGTCGGAGCTGCCCGTGCGGAGCGCGTGCCGCGCGTCCCACTCCGTCGTCGAGAACAGGCAGTTGCGAAACTGACCGTCGGCCGTGAGTCGCAGCCGGTCACATCGGTCGCAAAAGGGCTGTGTCACTGGATCGATGAAGCCGACGCCGGCAGCCTGTGTGGGAAGACCGGCAGCGTCCACTGCGCCGATCGCGATATCGTGGTCGGCATAGGAATAGTCGATCGCCGGCTGGCCGGCGTCGCTGCGGACGCTAGGGACGAGCGGTCCAAAGTGCCGCGCGAGTATGTCGCGCACCTCGTGGCCGGAAAGCACCTGACCGTCTGACCAGGATGACTCGCCGTCGAGCGGCATGAACTCGATGAACCGCAGGTGAAACCCCTCACGGCGGCAGAACTCGGCCAGTGGCACGATCTCCCCTTCGGTGAGACCGCGGATGGAGACGGCGTTGATCCTGATCGACTGAAAGCCGGCCGCCTTGGCCGCCGCCAGCCCGGCCAGCACGCGAGCCAGGCCCTGCCTCCGTGCGATCCGCTCGAAGGCATCCTCATTGAGCGCGTCGAGACTGACGTTGAGCCGATGCAGGCCCGCCCGACGCAGGTCGGCGGCCTGCTCCTCCAGCAGCAGGCCGTTGGTCGTGAGCGACACCTCCTCGATGCCGGAAATGGTGACCAGCTGCCGCACCAGTTCGGCGACCTCGCGCCGTACGAGCGGCTCGCCCCCCGTGATCCTGATCGAACGGATGCCGAGCCCGGCCGCCACGCGGGCCACTCGCACGATCTCCTCGTAGCTGAGCAGTTCCTCCCGCGGCTTGAAGGCCACGTCGAGCGGCATGCAGTAGGTGCAGCGGAGATTGCAGCGGTCGGTGACGCTGATCCGCAGGTCGGTATGGACGCGGCCGAAACTGTCGACGAGCGTGGGGCGTGGCTCGGATCGCGACTCACTGGCGGGGTGAATCCCGCGGTCGAGATGCTGCCCACTGTCGGGATGCTGCCCACTCTCTGGATGCACCCAGGTGCGGTCGCCGTCGGCTCCCTCCTCGCACTTCCAGATCGGCGCCTCGCGCTTGATCCGCTCCATCAGCCATTCCGCTGCGGCAAAGGCCTCGCGGCGGTGCGGCGCGCTCGTGGCAATGGCCACGCTCGTCTCGCCGACGGCGACCTCGCCGAGCCGATGGATGATCGCGCATGCGGTCAGGCCGTACTGTGCCACCGCTTCGTCCCGCAGCCGGGCCAGCACGGCGGAGGCCAGCGGTTCGTGGGCTTCGTAGGTGAGCCGCTTGGTGATCTGAGTGGTGAGCACGCCGGCCGTCACGCCACGGGTCGTGCCAGTGAACAGCACGTTCGCGCCGGCCGCGTCGTTCGCCACCGACTCGAGCAGTCGAGCCGTGTCGATCGGCTCCCAGACCAGGAGCGACGCAGTCGATGCGGGTGGGGTGTTCGTGTCCGAAGTGGCCACGTCATCCTCCGCTCACCGGAGGAATGATCGCCACGTCGGCACCGCAGGGCACCTGAGAATCGTCGGTGACATAGCCAGCGCCGATCGCCACGGCGCTGCGGGCGAGCAGCGGCGCGATCGGTGGAAACTCCGCAGCCAGCCGGCTGCGGAGCATGGCTGCTGTGCCGCCTGTCCACGCCAACTCCACCGAACGGCGGCCGATCGCGTCGGCCAT
>CANHYS010000069.1 GCA_947464585.1 Planctomycetaceae bacterium
CGAGGGCAATCAGCAGCGGCACGACCTGCCCCTGAGAGACCGCGCCCGCCTCGGTCGCATATTGATCAACGTTGAGCTGGGCCACGGCGCCGAGTGCCCAGAAGAAGACGATCCCGACTGCTGCGGCTGCCAGCTCTCGATGGCGGAAGAGTTCGGCGAGGTCACTCCAGGTGCGGGAGAGGGCGTTCCACGGCGGCGGGGCCATGGGATCGGCCGCCGGTCGGCGGACGAGCAGCAGCGCCGCGATCCAACCGGCCAACGCGAGGCCGACGAGCACGATCCCCGCCGGAATGGCATGCATCCACAGCGGCGCCGAGTGCATTTTTCCATCGCTGCCCAGCACGCCATCACTGCCCAGCACGACCGTGCCATCGGCGAGCCAGTTGCCCCCCGCCATGCCCGCGAGCGTGGCGGCCAGCGTCACCATGGCGAAGAGCCCGTTGGCATGGGAGAGCCTGGGCGTGGGCACCGTCTCGGGAATCGTGCCGATCACGCTCGGCGCGAGCAGCGCCGCCTGACAGCCGATCACGATCACGGTCGCCAGCAGCAGCCACAGCCCGGCGGGCAGACCGGCAAACGCGCCTCCCGACCGCACGCCCCAGGCCACGGCGGCTGCCGCGGCGGCCGCAATGAGGACCTCCGCAAACTTGCACCAGACGATCACCGACCGCTTCGGATACCGATCGGCGATCCAGCCGGCCAGCCATGCCAGCAGCACGAACGGCAGCACGAAGCCAGCGGTGCCGATCGTGAGCACGAGCGCCACCTGGCCGCCCGAGACCGCCTTCTTTCCAAGGCCGATCGCCAGCCAACGGAGCACATTGTCGTTGATGACCGTGAGCGCCCGGAGGGCCAACAGCGGCCGAAAGCCGCTGGCGGTGGCGGGGGGAGTGATCGAGGTGGGGGACGCGATCGATTCCAAGTGTCGCCTCAATTCATGCGTCGAATGGCTGAGTTTGCTGGCAGTTTGCAGTTGCCCGGGGGGCGAACGTATTCTCAATGGATCGGCCGCGCGGCAACAAGGCCGATCGCCCCCCGTTTGAGCCGGGGGGTTGCAGGCCGCTTCTCCACGGAAGGAATCGCAAAAATGATCCAACAGGAAACCGCCATGCTGCTTCCCCTCTCGATCGTGTCGCGTCTGGCTTGTCTGTCGTCGAACGGCCTGCCCCGGACTGGGTTGGCCCGGCCGTTCCTGATGGCGTCGGCAGCCGTGGCAGCCTGCCTCGTCGCCTCCGCATCACCTGCCCACGGGCAGGTCGTGATGTATGAAACCTTCCGGCCGGTCACCTCCTACTACTCCCCGATGGCCGCCGGCTACCCGGGCGGCTACATGGCCAACTACTCGCCGGCCGGCAACTATGCCGCCGTCACGGCGTTTTCCCCGCCCGTTGCCACCGGCTACGTCGCCAACTACCCGGTCGCCAGCTATCCGGTCACCCAGGTAGCCAATTACGCAGTCGAGACGGTCTCGTCGCCAGTGAACGTGACCAGCTACTACGCCCCGGCACCCGCCATGCCGGTCATGGCCGCCCCGGTCTATGCCGCCCCGGTGACGACCTACTACGCCCCTGCTGCCGTTGCCGTGCCGCTTTACCGGCGCGGGCTGTTCGGTGGCCTAAGGCCCGCCCGCACCGCGATGTACATCCCGTACTGATCGCCGTGCGAATCGTGGTTTCTTGACCCTCCGCTCCGGCACCCTATAGTACGGGTCAGCACCGGCACCATCGACTTCTGCCGGCGCGGACGACCCGCGGACTGCTTTGCTCCGTGGAGCGATTGCATCGCTGGATGCGATGTCCGTCGCCTGTGGGAAGCCTCGGCACTCCCGTCAGGCAACACGAGTGGAATCGGGCTGGGACGACTTTGCCCAGGGCTCGTGAAAAGAGTAGGGATGACGCGAACGGTCAACATCATCGGTGCCGGCCCGGGTGGACTCGCCGCCGCGATGCTGCTGGCCCGGGCCGGGCTCCGCGTGCGGGTTCTCGAGCGGCTCGACTTCCCGGGCGGACGCACGAGCACGATCACCACGCCCGAGGGATTCCGGTTCGACCTCGGCCCCACCTTCTTCCTCTATCCGCGGGTCCTTGACGAGATCTTCACCGACAGTGGCTACGACCTGCGGCGGGAGGTGGAGATGGTCCGCCTCGACCCCCAATATCGGCTCGTGTTCGGCGCAGGCGGGGAACTGCTCGCCACGCCCAACATCGATCGCATGGAGGCGGAGGTCTCGCGTCTGTCGCCGGCAGACCGGGGCGCGTTCACCAGGTTCATGACGTCCAACCGGGAGAAGTTCGCCCGTTTCGCACCGTTCCTGGAGCAGCCGTTCGAGAGCTGGATGGACCTGGCCACGCCTGACCTGCTCAAGCTGATGCCGATGCTCAAACCCTGGAAGAGCCTCGATTCAGAACTGGGCACGTTTTTCTCCGACGAGAGGATCCGGCTGGCGTTCACGTTCCAGTCGAAATATCTCGGCATGTCGCCGTTCCGCTGCCCGAGCCTGTTCTCCATCCTGTCGTTCCTCGAATACGAGCACGGCGTCTTTCATCCGATCGGCGGCTGCGGTGCCGTCTCGGCAGCGATGGCGCGGATCGCGACCGACATGGGCGTGGAAATCCACTATGGCGAGCCTGTCGAGTCGCTCGAATTCAACGGTCGGAAGGTGACGGCCGTGCGGACATCACGGTCCACCTACGCGGCCGATGCAACGGTGGTCAACGCCGACTTCGCCCGCACGATGACACGGCTGGTGCCCGACCGGCTGCGGCGACGCTGGAGCGACCGAAAGATCGCCTCGAAGCGGTTCTCCTGCTCGACATTCATGCTCTATCTCGGCATCGAAGGCCGCTACGACGAGATTCCACACCACACCATCTACCTGTCGCAAAACTACCGCGAGAATCTCGCGAACATCGAGACCCTGCATCGGCTCGGCAGCGACCCGTCGATGTATGTACAAAATGCAGGCATCACCGACTCCACGCTCGCTCCGGCCGGCATGAGCACGCTCTACCTCCTGATTCCTGTCACCCAGCGGCATCCCAACGTGGACTGGCGGCGAGAGGCGGCAGGCTATCGGGAGGTGGCCCTCGACCAGCTCGATCGGCTGGGCATCCACGGCATCCGCGAACGGATCCGCTACGAGAAGATGATCACGCCCGACGACTGGCAGGACGGCTACGAGATCTACCGCGGGGCGACGTTCAACCTGTCTCACGACCTCAAGCAGATGCTGCACCTGCGGCCTCACAACCGGTTCGAGGATCTCGACGGGGTCTACCTCGTGGGGGGCGGCACGCATCCGGGCAGCGGCCTGCCCGTGATCTATTCGTCGGCCCGGATCGCCTCCGACCTGCTGCTGGAAGATCTGGGCATCGACGGCCATCCGCGGGGCCGCCGGCCGGCGGCCGGCACCACGATCCACGGCACGGAACCCGTTCACTCGGTATGACTGCGGTACCGCGGCGGCTCCTTCAGACATTCGACACCGAACACAACGCCCCAGACAGTCGAGGACGGCACGATGAACACGTCTCGTGAAGACAACAGAGTGGTGGTGGTGGGTGGCGGCCTCGGCGGTCTGGCGACGGCCTGCACGCTCGCAGCCCGCGGCTATGCCGTGACGCTCTGTGACAAGAATCCATGGGTCGGCGGCAAGGCGGCCGTGCTCGCCGAGCAGGGTTTCCGGTTCGACATGGGACCGACGATCCTCACCATCCCCCGCGTGCTGAAGCGGATCTACTCCGAGGCCGGCCGCGAGTTGGAAGATCATCTCGACCTTGTACCTCTCGACCCCCAGTGGCGGAGCTTCTTCGACGACGGCTCGAGGCTCGATCTCCATGCCGATGTCGATCGCATGCGGACCACGCTCGATGCCTACGCCCCGGGCACCGGGAGCGGCGCCGGCTACGGCCGGTTCATGGACCTTTCCGAACGGCTGCACCGGATCTCCGAAGACTATTTCTTCTGGCGGAACGTGGGGGGCCTGAAGGATATGTTCGACCCCCGCCGCGGCCTGTCGCTCTCGATCGTGAAAGAAGTGATGGGGATGCGGCCGGGCCGCAGCGTGGCCGGCACCGTGCGATCGTTCGTGCCCGACCAGCGGGCGGCCCAGATGCTCGACCATTTCACGCAGTATGTCGGCAGCTCTCCCGACGCCTCGCCGGCCGTGCTCTGCGGCATCGCCCACATGCAATCGAACGACGGCGTCTGGTATCCCCGAGGCGGCACCGGCGCTGTGCCGCGGGCACTGGCCAGCCTGGCCGTCGATCTGGGGGTGGAGATCCGCACGCGGACACCGATCCGTCGCATCGTCGTGGCAGGGGGCCGCGTCAGGGGTGTGGAGACCGAGGCCGGCGAAACGATTGCCGCCGGGGCCGTCGTCAGCAATTCCGACAGCGTTCGCACGCACCGCGAACTGGTGGATGGCCAGCCGCGCAATCGCTTCCTGAACCGTCGCCGCTACGAGCCGGCCTGCTCGGGCGTCGTGCTCTACCTCGGTCTCGACAAGCGGTACGAACAGTTGATCCACCACAACTTCGTCTTCTCGCACGACCCGCACGAGGAGTTCGAGATGATCTACCGCCGCGGCGAGCCGGCGGCCGACCCGACCTGCTATGTCTGCGCACCGGCCGTCACCGAACCCGGCGTCGCGCCCCCCGGGGGCGAGGCGCTCTACGTTCTCGTGCACACGCCCTACCTGCGGCCCCACCACGACTGGTCGAAGATGTTCGCGCCATACCGCCGACGGATCATCGAGAAGCTGGAGAGCACGGCGGGCATGAAGGATCTCGAGAAGCACATCGTCTTCGAGCGGGCGCTCACGCCGCAGGACATCAACGACCGCTACCACGTGCTCGACGGCGCGATCTATGGTCTGGCAAGCCACGGAACGTTTCTGGGCGCCTTCAAACCGGCCAACCGGTCACCCGACATCGAAGGCCTGTATCTCGCCGGCGGCTCAGCCCATCCCGGCCCCGGCATGCCGATGGTGATGATGTCGGGATGGATCGCCGCAGACTGCGTCGATAAGGACGGCATCGTCGCACGGACGGCATCGGTCGCCCGCCCCGCAGCATGCCCCGCCTGACCGGGACCTCCGACCGCCACCGGGCACTGCTGCCATGCCGCCGCCGGACGACCTCCACGAGCACGAGCTGCCTGCTTTTTCCAGACAGCTCTACGGTTGGTTCATGTTCTACGTGCGGAATTACTTCCGCCGTCATTTCCATGCGCTGCGGGTGCTGGCGGGGAAGAACGGCCAGGCGGGCCAGCCCGATATCGCCGACGAGCCGGTCATCTTCTACACAAACCATCCCGGCTGGTGGGATCCGCTCGTCTTTCTTTTGCTGGCCGGAAAGTGTTATCCCGACCGCCTCAACTACGGCCCGATCGACGCGGCCGCGCTCGGCAAATACCGGTTCATGGAACGCATCGGGTTCCTCGGCATCGAGCCTCACACGCGGCGGGGCGCCGCCCGTTTTCTGCGGATGGCCAAGGCGGCCAGCCGCCGCAGCGACGTCATCTTCTGGATCACGTCCCAGGGTGATTTTGCCGATCCGCGGACACGGCCGCCGGCGATCCGGCCCGGCGTGGCCCACGCTGCTGCATCAAGCGGCCGCGGTCTGATCGTGCCGGTGGCGGTCGAGTATCCCTTCTGGAGCGAGCGGCTGCCGGAGGCCCTCGTGGCGTTCGGCCCGGCGATTCGGATCGCCGACGAGGACGAGCACCGCGACGCGAAAGAGTGGACGGCGGTGCTGGAGGCGGCGCTCACGGCCACGCAGGACAGGCTCGCCGAGGCGGCGATCCGCCGCGACCCGCATGCCTTCACCCTGCTGGCGTCGGGCAACGTCGGTGTCGGCTGGGTCTACGACAGCCTGCGGAGATTCAAGGCCTGGTGGCGAGGCGAACGGTTCGACGCCTCGCACGGCGGGGAGCGGCTGGGATGAGCGGCGTGGTGATCTCCCTGCTCACGGTGACGGCCCTGCTGCTGGCGGCGATTCCCGCGCTGCTCACGCTCTTCAACCTCAAGGTGTTTCTCCCCGCACCGAAGCCGGGGGAGATGATGAACAACCCGGGTGTATCGGTGCTGGTGCCGGCGCGAGACGAGGCGGCGGCGATCGAGCCATGCGTGCGGGCCATCCTCGCCAGCCGCGACGTCGATCTGGAGGTGATCGTGCTCGACGACTCCTCGACCGACGGCACCGACGCGATCGTGCAACAACTCGCCGAGCAAGACGCTCGCGTGCGGCTCGTCCGCGGCCGGCCGCTGCCCTCTGGCTGGTGTGGCAAGCAGCATGCCTGTGCACAACTCGCCGAGGCGGCCTCGCACGATACCTGGGTGTTCCTCGACACCGACGTGCGGCTCTCGCCCGATGCGGTCGGCCGCTGCGTGGCGTTCCTCGATGCCTCGCGGGCGTCACTCGTCTCCGGTTTTCCCCACCAGGTGACCGGCTCGTTCCTCGAGTGGCTGCTCCTGCCGCTGATCCACTTCGTGCTGCTGGGCTTCCTGCCGATCGCCCGCAGCCGCATGGACAACTCGCCGGGGCTGGCCGCGGGGTGCGGCCAGCTCTTCGTCACCCGTCGCGGCGACTACCTCCGCGCCGGCGGCCACACGGCGATCCGCGCGTCGCTGCATGACGGCATCAAGCTGCCGCGGGCATTTCGTCGCGCGGGTCTTCGCACCGACATCTTCGACGCCACCGACATCGCTGCCTGCCGGATGTACACGCGGAGCCTCGATGTCTGGAAGGGACTTTCCAAGAACGCAACAGAAGGGATCGGCTCCCCCGCCACGATTGGTCCGTTCACGATCCTGCTGGCGGGCGGCCAGATGCTTCCCTGGGTGCTCGTCGCCTGTGGTCTCGCGACCGGCTGGCAAGGCTGGCCGGCATGGACGGTGGCAGCGGCACTCGTCGCCATGGCACTCTCCTCCCTGCCGCGCGTCCTCGAGGCGAGGAGGTTCCGCCAGCGTTTCACAAGCGTGCTCGCGCATCCGCTGGGCATCGCGGTGTTTCTCGCCATCCAGTGGGTGGCCCTCGGTCGGCGGATGCTCGGCCTCCAGACCAGCTGGCGCGGCCGGTCGCTCGCACCGCAGTAGGAGGACTGGGCATACCCAGTCCCGCAGGAAATCGGGGGGAAAATTTTTTTCGACCGATTCCTTGCACCTGCTGAAACGCTTCGAAAGAATGCGTAGCGGAGCAGGGAGGTCATCACGCATGCTCCACGCCGGTCTTTCAGGGGCAGACCGCCGGGCAAACGCTGACGCAAAGCACATCGTGCCCATTGCCGCCAGCATCTTTTCGTGAATGTGCGGGAACATCGACGCCGCCGGGACAGCAGTGTCCCGCGTCGCATCGTCCCTCCCGCACGTTGTCTACCCGGACGTTCTTTCGGCCATCCACGGCCAATTCTCCCCACGAGGTGCCCCATGCTGTCGCGCAACTGGTTCTTCCCCCACACGTCCCACGCCATCGCCGAACTGTTCCGCCGCCGCAGCGCATCCCGCAGTGGCAGGGCACGTCGCGACCGTCCGACACTCGCCAGCCTGGCCGCGGAAACGCTCGAGCCGCGGTCGATGATGGCCGTCACTCCGCCGTCGATCTCGATCGACGACGTGACGATCATGGAAGGGGACGAAGGCACGAAAAATGCGGCTATCACCCTGCGGCTCTCGCAGGCCACACGCACCGTCGTGAGCCTGCGATTCGCGACGGCCAACGGCACCGCCACGGCCGGCAGCGACTTCGTAGCGAAGACAGGCAATGTCTCGTTTGCCGCAGGAACAACCACCAAGCAGGTGCTGATCGCGATCAAGGGCGACCGCACCTACGAGCCGAATGAGACTTTCTCGATCAACCTCTCGTCGCCGAAGCGGGCCACCATTGCTGACCGGACCGGCATCATCACGATCGCCAACAACGATCCTGCGCCGACGCCGGCGGCCGCACCTGCCCCTCCGGCGGCGCCGTCGCCCGCCGTCACGCTTGCGACGCCAGCCGTCATGGCTAAACCGACGCCTCCCCTGGCCGCGACGCCGTCCTCGTCGGTTGCGTTGTCAGTCACGAGCGATTGGGGCAGCGGCTTCAACGGCGACGTGACGGTTCGCAACACGAC
>CANHYS010000070.1 GCA_947464585.1 Planctomycetaceae bacterium
GTATTCGCAGCGATCACCACCAGCTTCGTCGCGGCCCTGCCCGAATCGATCCAGGACGACGAATAGACGATTGCATTGCCAACCCGGGAGCCGGAATCGGCGGATGCGCAGGAGCTGACTTTACGGAAAACACGACATCGTGTCGTTTTTCCTTGGCGGGCCTCCGCCCGCTGGTGCTGCGCTTCGCATCCTGCGAAGCCACGGTTGGCGAGCCGGAATCGGCGGATGCGCAGGAGCATCAGGCGTATCCTCGCCGTAGCGACGGAGCATCTGCCGTTCCGGCGGGCCGATTCCATGTGATCTGCCACTTCTCGACGCCTGTCGGCTAAGATTTGACGCCAGCTTCGACCGCGCCCCCCTCAGGAACCAACCACGTTGTACCTGCTCGCTGAACTCGCCGCCGCGGCGGCTGCCGCCCCCGCTGACGCCTCGACGATCCAGATGTGGCATTGGCTGGCGTTCGCCGCCATGGTCACGGTCCTGCTCACGCTCGACCTGACCGTCTTCCACAAGAAGGCCCACGAACCGTCGCTCCGGGAAAGTGCCTTCTGGACGCTCTTCTGGGCAGCGTTGGCCCTGTCCTTCAACGGGGTGATCTGGTGGTGGCTCGGCGGCAAGCCCGCCATCGAGTTTCTCACCGGCTATCTCGTCGAATGGTCGTTGTCGATGGACAACGTCTTCGTGTTCGCGGTGATCTTCGGCTACTTCCGCGTGCCGCTGAAGTATCAATACCGCGTGCTCTTCTGGGGCATCCTCGGCGCCGTGCTCATGCGGCTGACGTTCGTGCTCGTCGGAGCCGAACTGGTCGAACGCTTCCATTGGGTGATGCCGCTGTTCGGCGCCTTCCTCGTCTACACGGGGATCAAGCTGGCCTTCGGCGAGGAGGAATCGCATCCGGAGGAGAGCACGCTGGTCAAGCTCTTCCGGCGGCTCATTCCCGTCACCAATCAATCGGAGGGCGACAAATTTTTCGTGCGTGAAGGGGGCCGGCTGATGGCCACCCCGCTGTTTCTCGTGCTCCTCATCGTGGAGAGCACCGACGTGCTCTTCGCCGTCGACAGCGTGCCGGCGATTCTCGGCATCGTCACCCCCGGCGCGCACTACATGCGATTCGTGGCCTTCACGTCGAACGTCTTCGCGATCCTCGGGCTCCGCGCGCTCTACTTCCTGCTGGCGGGCGTGATGGACATGTTCCGCTTCCTCAACTACGGCCTGTCGGCCGTGCTCGTCTTCGTGGGCGGCAAGATGATCATCGAGGCCGCCCGACACATGGAGTCGCTGGCGGCGTGGGGAGGCTGGGATGCCCACGCCAAGGGGCACCTCGTTCACCCCGCCGTGTCGCTCGTCGTGATCGTGGGGCTGATCGGCGCGAGCGTCGCGGCCTCGCTGGCCTTCCCGGAGCGGAAGGACGGCGCGGAGTTGGCCGGCGACGACTCGCACACGCCACACAAGCCTCAAGGCTGACCCGCTCCATCCAAGCCCGCTCCATCCAAGCCCGCTCCATCCAAGCCCGCAGCGCAAGCAAGGGAATACGAGTGGCCTGACGGACTGGATCGAGGATTCCCTCGCTCGCGCGTCGGCCTTGCATGCGTGTCACGCGTCGGTCGATCGGCCGCGCATCGGCACCGCCGACTGCTCGGGAAGCGTCTCAGTCTGCTTCCGCGACGCGTTCGACGACCACGAGCCTCGCGTCGTCGATGGCGATGCTTCCGGTGGAAAGCCCGCATGCATTGAGCAACACCGTGTAGTTCACGGCATGCGTCCCGGGCGGCGCGATCGCCGAGATGCGGCCCTCGACGAAACGATCGCCCGGCCCCCCGACCTTGAGGAAGTGCCGCTCCGCCTGGCCGAACTCCGTGCCTTTGTCATTGACGAACGCAATCTTCACGATCGCACGCTGCTGGCCTGCCAGCGGATCGTCGGCCATGTGCGACGCCTTCACGGCGGCGAGCACCGTCTTGCCGGAAATGTCGCCGGTGACACACCGCTGCACGACGAGCGGCCAGAACGGAGTGCCGCGTGCCGCGATGCGCACGGCACGCGAACCCGACGCGACGGGGTGCGTGATGCTCTCGACGTGCCCGGGCGATCCCGACCATGGGCCAATTTTCAGAAGTGCCTTGGCGAAGGGTGTAACCCTGGCAGACGATGCGGAGGCACTTTCCGCGACCGTTGACGATTCGAACGATGGATCCACGAGTAGATCGGCACCGGCACCAAACGCCGCTTCGTCGAACGGTACCAGTGAGGCCAGCTTCTCGAAATCCTGAAAAAAGCCGATGTCGTCGGTCGCATGCCCGGCGCCGTCGACCGACACCGCCTCGCCGGCGGCCATCACCTGGGTCGAGGCCGCGAGGTCGAGCCGCACGCGTCCCTCGATCACGCCGACCCGCAAAGGCGCATCGGGCCCAAGGCTCATGGCGAACTCCGTGCCGAGATCGGTGACCGTGCCCTTCGGGGTCACGACCCGCAGTTCGCTGCCGGCCTGCGGGCAGCGGCAGCGGACAGACCCCTGGGTGACGTAGAGCGAGTCGCTGGCGATCGGCTCGAATACGGCCGGTCCCTCGATGACGGCGACTCCCCCCGAGCCGAACAGCAGCTCCACCCGCCCCGATTGCAATTCCATCGGGCCGGCCGGCAATGAGCCACGCCGCAGCATCAGCTCGACATTGGGATCGCCCCAGACCGGTTCGACGGTAGCGTTCAGGACGGCGAGGAACGGCAGCTCGACCGCTCTCGCCGCCGCCATCGGCTCGTCCTTCCGGAGACGGGCATCCGCTCCGAACCACCGCATGCCGACCAGGCCCATCACGGCGACGAGCAGCGACACGCCGACGAGGGCGGATGCCGCAGCCCACCGCCGCCCGACTTTCCGAGAAAGCGAGTGCGCGTCGCCCTGGGCTATCTGTGTCGCGGCGGCCACACGGCCCCAGTGTTCGCGGCCCCATTTTCGCAGCGTTGCGTGGGTTTCGGCCTTGCTCCAAAACAACCTTCTCGCCTGCGGGGAAGACCGCAGGGCGTCTTCGAGGACGGACCGATCCTCCCCGCCCAGGTCGCAGTCGAAGAATCGATCGACGAGATCGTCGAGATGCGCTTCGTTCATCGGCCTGTTCACCCTTCCACAGTGGCTGTTTTCTTGTCGACACACTCGCGAATCGCCGCCCGCGCCCGCGATAGGGCGACGCGCACACTCCCCGCGGTCCAACCGAGCGCCTTGGCGACGTGACGGGGCTTCATCGAGTTTTGATACCGCAGCGCGACGATCCGCCGTGCCTGCGGTGCGAGCATCGCGATGCACTCGTCCAGAAACCGCATCTGATCCGTGGTCATCGCGAATCCCTTATGGCTGGCCGCCAGCACCTCGAGCACGTCGTCGGCGAACGGCCGGGCCTCCGCGTCGGCACGCGATCCCACTTCCCTGATCTTGTCGCGGGCCACGATGAACAGCCAGGCTTTGAAGCTCTGCCGCGGGTCGTAATGGGCGGCCCGGGCCGTCACGGCCACGAACGTCTCCTGAACGACGTCGTCGACGAGTTCGGGGTCGGGAATAAGCGACGTCACGAAGCCCTTCAACTCATCGACATGATCGATGAAGAGCTTCTGCACGAGCTGTTGTGCTGTTTCAGCGGGCATCAGACGGTCCGTTCTACAGGTCGGTTATACTTCCTGAATCGTACCCGTGCTGCAGCCGAAACGATCCTCCTCGATACCCAGCTGCTGCATGATGCGGGCGTAGAGGTTGGACAGCGGCGTGTTGTTGGCCCGATCGAAGAGCACGTGCCCCTGGTGCCTGAAGCCGCCACCGGCCAAAAACACAGGCAGATTCTCCGACGTGTGGGCGGATGCATTGCTGAGGTTGCTCGCGCTGACGATCGCCGTGCGATCGAGCAGGGTCGAGTCGCCCTCACCGACCTCGGCCATCGTGGTGAGGAAGCGGTTGAACAGCTTCAATTCCGCCTCCTCGATGATCGCAAGCTGCTCGATCTTGGTGTCGTCCTTGCCGTGGTGGGAGGCGTCATGGTGGGCGAGCGTGAGCCCGTCGAGCTTGACGCGGCCGACATCCCCCATCGTGAGCAGGATCACGCGGGTCGAGTCGGTCTGCAGGGCGAGCCTCGCGATGTCGAGCCAGAGTGTCTCTTTCGCCGCAAGATCCTCGTTGGATGGCTCGGCCTTGGGCTCGGGATAGTTCGCATCGGGCTTGGGCCTGCCCGCCCACGACTCGAAGCGGAGCAGGTTGCGCTCTGTGTCGCGGACGGCGCTGAACATCAGCTCCAGCCGCCGGCGGTCTTCGGGGCCGAGTTGGCGGCCAAGCGAATTCGCCTGCTCGGCAACCTGGTCGAGGATGCTGCGGCCGGTGCGGAGCCGCTCGACCTCGGTCTTGATTTCCGCATCGGTGCCGTTGATGAAGAGCTTCTTGAAGACCTGCGTCGGCTGCCGCTCCGTGGGAACGGGCACGCCCTTCGCGGTCCAGGAGAAATGCCACTGCACGGGAGGACCAATCACGAGGTTGCGAAACCGCGTCTCGCCGCCGATCCGTTCCGCGACGTGCTGGTCGAGCGAGATCGTGTTGCGGTGCTCCCGGAGGGGCTCCTTGATGCGATCCCAGTCCACGCCGGTGAACAGACCGGGTTCGCTGTGGTGATTCGTGTGCCTAAGATGCGAGATGCCGGAGAACAGCGTGAAGCGGCCGCGATTCGGCTCGAGGTGCTTGAGATAGCGGGTGGTTTCGTAGCCGAGTCCCGCGGTCTCCGGAAAGAGAAACGGGGCGTGAAGTCCAAGGTTTCGCCCCACGAGGAGCAGCCTGTTCGGCCCCGCAACTTGCGAGGCGTCGGCTGCGTGGCAGCGGGGCCGCATCGCCTCGAGGGCCGGCAGGGCGAGGCCGACGGCACCTGCCTTGAGCAGGAGACGTCGGGGGATCGGGGTGCGGAGGTTCGTGCGCATGGCAGGGCTACTCACTTGTGAAGGAAGGGACGACTCTCGACGATCGCATGAACGAGGCTTCGGAGGCCGTAGTTCTTGTCCCGAATCTGCCGGACGATCGTGTCGACATCGGCACGATCCGCGAACTGCACGGGCGCTCCGGTGGCGAAGGTGAGCAGTTTCGTGGCCAGGGCGGTGGCCAGTCCATCGGCGTCCTCGAGCAACAGTCGCTTGTATGCATCGACGTCAGCGAAGGGCCGCCCATCCGGCATGGTGTAGCCGAGTTCCACGGCCGGTCCCCGGTGCACCCGCTTCTTGACAGAGGCAATCTCGATCACGGCGCCAGTGTGCTGCGGCACGCGATAGTGGTCCCGCCAGCCGCCGATCACGTCGAAGGACTCGAGGGCGAAGCCCGGAGGGTCGATCACCCTGTGGCAACCCGCACAGGCTTGAGTCGAGCGATGCTGCGCGAGTTGCTCACGGATCGTCGTCGCACCGCGGATGTCGGGCTCGATCTTGGGCACGCTGTCCGGGGGTGGCGGAGGCGTCACGCCGAGAATACGCTCCGTCACCCACTTGCCCCGGAGGATCGGCGATGTCTTCGAACCGTCCGCCGTGACCTTCAATACGCTCGCCTGCGTGAGGAACCCGCCGCGATGACTTCCCGCCGGCAGCGACGCCCAACGAAGCTCGTGGCCCTGCACGTCGGGCAAGCCATAGAGCGCGGCGAGCGGCTCATTGAGATAGGTCCACTCGGAGTGGATGCCTTCCAACAGGCTGCGATCATGGGTGAGCATGTCGTGAAAGAAGCACTGCGTTTCCCGTAGCGACGAAAGCTGCATCGCGGCGTCGAACTCCGGATAGAGCACGCCGTCAGGCGACGTCGCCTCGATTCGCCGCAGGTCGAGCCACTGATCGGTGAACGACCGTTCGAACCGGGCGGACTTCGGGTCGGCGAGCATTCGTTCCACCTGCGACCGCCGTGCCTCCGGCCGCGCAAGTTCACCGGTCGATGCCGCCGCAAGCAGGGACTCGTCCGGCGGGCCATCCCACAGAAAATAGGACAGTCTGCTGGCGATCGCATGAGGATCGAGCGGGCCAGGGGCTTCTTCCAAAAGCAGAAAGTGCGGCGAGCAGAGCACCGCCTTGAAGCCGTTCCGCATCGCATGGTGAAAGGCGACGCCCGCATCGAGCTCACTGTGGATGCGGCCGACATACTCCGCGACTGCCGCCTCCGGCACCGGACGACGGAACGCCCGCGGCAGGAACCGTCGCAGGAGCCGCTCGGCATCCTCCTTGGGCTTGTCCGACACGGCCACCCACGGATCGGGCGTGCCCTTCTCGGCCGGCTGTTTCGTGACCTGCGACAGCAGCTTCAGCGGGAGATTATCGAACAAAACACGGTAGCTCTCCGGCGGCCAGGTTTCGAGCGTGCCATCGGCCTTCAGCGGCCCCTCCACCTCGAACCGCTTGATGGCCAGCGCCGACTTGTCCCAGAGTTCGCTCTTGGCATACCGCGGAATCACCCAGTCGCGGCCCCACAGCGTGACGCCGAAGATGTGGACGGATTGCTCGGCGTTCAAGTCGATTTCCGTCGTGATCGTGCTGGTGGCGAGCTCGGAGACATCATGCCACTGCTGGAGGGCCGGCGCATCGGGCTTGTAGAGCCAATGACTGTGGGGCCCGATGCCCAGCGGCAGTGGTTTTCCGTCGTTGTTTCGCGCCTGTGCCGTGACCCGCACTCGGTAGCGGCCGCCCCGCGGCGCCCACGGGCCGAGGATCGCGGTATACGGATAGAAGAGCCGCGACGTGATGACAAACGCATCATCCTCCAGCCAGCAGCCGTAATTGGTGAATGTTTGGCGATTGCGGTTGAACAGACCCAAGGCGTCCTCCGCGTATGTCAACGGAGCAAAACTTTTCTCCGGAATCGCCTCCGCGAGTGCCTTGTCGGCCGCCAGTTGATAGGCCTCGAAGTGGGAGGCAGACATGGTGAGCCCTGCACCGACCTTGTCGAAGCCATCGGTGATCGCGTCATCGGGAAAGAGTTCCGCGAGGGACACGTTGATCTGCAAAAGGTCCTTGACGGTGTTCTCATACTCTGTCCGCGTCAGCCGCCGCACCGGCCCCCGCCCCTCGGTCGCCTGTTGTGCCAATCCTGTCTGCCGCATGGTGGCCCCGAGTCGGTCCAGGAATGCCTTCTTCTCATCGGCTGAGGGCTGCTGCTCGTCCGGGGGGGGCATCTCGCCGCGGGAGATCCTGTCGAACACCCGTTCCAACATCAGCAGGTTCTCGTGCCTGGCCGGCTCGATCTGCATGTCTTCGAGGTTCAGACCGGCCTCGTGGCCGTCGCGGTCATGGCATCCGGCGCAGTACCGCTGCACGAACGGATCGGCAGCGGCGACGCAACGCTGGCTGCCACCCCCGGCTATCGCGACCCCGACGATCATCATGGCCCGCCAGCACGTGCGTCTCCCGAGGCTCGCCACGGCAGCGGCGACGGGTTGCACGCGAGCGATTGGCTTGATGGAAAGCAAGGTCATGGTGCAAGCAAGTTCTCTGGACGCGGCAGGAGCCGGCCCGACTCCGGAACCAACTCCCCCTGAATGCTATCGCCATGGGCACGGCCGCATCACATCCCAACCGCAAAAAAACGCGGAAAATCGTTAGCACGGGCCGCCGTGGTCTGCTGGCTGAAAATTCAGCCACGGCGTTGCTAACGATTTGCGGCGAATCCGCGAAACGACGTCGAGACTGTGCTGGAGGGCTGGGCTAGTCTAATTTCTTTGGGGGGGTCTGCCGCGATTGCACGGATTCCCCAAAAATTTGGTCATCCATATTCATTCACGCACGCGTAGCTTCAAAGGACTCTCACATGAATGCGTCATGTTTCTCGCGCGATCGCAGCCATGGGCCCCGTGCCCAGACGCATCGTCGCCGGGCCTTCACGCTCGTGGAACTCTTGGTCGTAATCGCGATCATTGGCACGCTCGTGGGCCTGCTGCTGCCGGCCATCCAGAGCGCCCGCGAAGCGGCCAGGCTGTCGCAGTGCGGCAACAACCTGAAGCAGTACGCCCTCGGGATGCAGAACTACCACGATGCCCAGGGTGTGCTTCCGCTGGGAACGAGCTATTGGCAATGCATCAACGTGTCGTGGCTGCCTGTCTTGTGGCCGTA
>CANHYS010000071.1 GCA_947464585.1 Planctomycetaceae bacterium
AGCGTTCATGGCCGAAAAACTCACCCTCAAGCGTCATGAATCACCGGCCGGTGCGGCCTGGGAGTTCGTGCATCCGCGGTGTGCCCGCCGGCGCCGCGCCGACATGGAAGAGGTGGAGGCGATGGTGGAGGCTGGTGAGACGGAGATCGCGAGAGACGAACTGGTCTGGCTGCTCTCGGAGTGCCCCGACTTCCTCGATGCCCACGTGCACCTGGGACTGATCGCCCTGGAGGAAGGGGACCCGAAACTGGCGCGGGGCCACTTCGGGCGGGCCTATGAACTCTGCCTGCGAGCATTGGAAGCCGCCGACAACCCGCAGCCGCTCCCCTATTCGCTCGATGGCAACAAGCCGTTCTACGAGGCTGCGAAGGGTCTCGTCCATTGTCTGCTCGACATGGGCCGCCAGAAGGTGGCCCAGGATGTCTGTCGGCGGATCGCACCGCTCGATCCGTCCGATCCGCTGGCGATTCAGCGTCTTGCGGAGCATCGCGCATGACGCCGTCGAACACGCAGACCGTGGCCCGTTTCATCGTGCTCGAGGGCATCGATGGCGCAGGGAAGTCGTCCCAGGTGGAGCCGCTTGTCGCCTGGCTCCGCGGTTGTGGCCGCGCCGTGACCACCTGCCGCGATCCCGGGGCGACCGCGGCGGGCGATGCGATCCGTGCGATCCTGCTCGACCGCCACGATCTCCAGCTGGCGCCGACCGCCGAGATGCTCCTTTATATGGCAGCGCGGGCGCAGCTCGTCGCGGAGATCATCCAGCCAAGTCTGGGCCGCGGCGAGTGGGTGGTGTCGGACCGCTACCTGCTGGCCAACATCGTCTATCAGGGGCACGCCGGGGGCCTCGACCCCGACACGATCAGGCAGGTGGGGGCTGTCGCCACCCGCGGTCTCGAGCCTGATCTCGTACTGATTTTCGACGTCGATCTGGAGACGGCGGCCCGCCGGCTGTCCCGACCGCTCGACAAGCTGGAAAACCGCGGCGACGAGTATCGCGGACGGCTGCGGGCGGGCTATCTTGCCGAGGCGGCTCGGCGGCCTGACCGCATTGCCGTTGTCGATGCGACCGGCGACCCCGCCACGGTGCAGGCCAACGTGCGGGCGGCGATCGAGCACCGCTTTCCGGAATTGCGTTCGGCACAACCGGCCTGACATCACCCACCTCACACGACCGGATGGAAGGCAGGGCCATGGCTTGGCAGGCAACCACAGGTCGCAGTGAGATCATCGGCCAGGATGCGGTGGTCGAGCAGTTCGTGCGGGCCGCCGCGCATGGCCGGATCGGGGGTGCGTATCTCTTCATCGGATTAGCCGGCGTCGGCAAGAGCACGGTGGCCCTGGCGCTTGCAAAGTCGCTGCTCTGCGAACGTGCCGGCCCAGGGCTCGTGGCCTGCGGCGCGTGCGCCTCGTGCGTGCAGGCAGACGGCGGCAGCCACCCCGACATCGACGTTGTCGCGAAGCCGCCAGATCGGGCGACGATTCCACTGGATGCGTTCATCGGCGATCCCGAGCATCGCATGCGCGAGGGACTCTGCTGGCGGCTGCTCCTGAGGCCGGCCCTCGGCGGCCGCAAGGTGGCGATCATCCTCGATGCCGACCACCTCTCCGACGAGGCGGCCAACTGCCTGCTCAAGACGCTGGAAGAACCGCCCGACCGCGCCTTGATCATCCTCGTGGGCACTTCGCTCGAACGGCAGCTCCCCACGATCCGCTCGCGATGCCAGATCGTGCGATTCCAGCCGCTGGAGGATGAGACGGTGTTTCGCATCATTTCTGCGGAGGCATCAGCCACAGGGATGCCAGCTGATCCCGCGCTGCTCGAGCGGTGTGCTGCTGCCGCCGGCGGTAGCCTCGCCCGTGCGCGGCTCCTGCTCGATCCGGAATTGACGGCATTCCGCGGGCGGTTGATCACGATCCTGTCTCAGCGTCCGCTGCACGGCGTGGAACTTTCGCGAGAAACGAATGCCCTCGTGGAAGCCGCCGGCAAGGATGCGCCGCCGCGGCGGGCCAGGCTCCGGGTCGTGCTGGAAGCAGCGGTCGATTTTTACCGTGCGGCCCTGCGGCGGGCCGTCACCGGCGAGCAGCCCGCCGATCCGACCTTCGCTCAGCGAGTGGAGGCCTGGGGGGCCGGACCTGAAGAGGCCACGCAGTCGATTCGCAGCACACTCGATGCCTTGGAGTCAATCGACCGCAACGCCAACCTGACGATCCTCGTCGACGCCTGGACCGCCGTGCTGGAACAACCGTCGCTGGCCACGGGGACCATTCGATACTAATCTGGTCCCAAGATGCGTCCCGCTCACGGAAACTACAGAGCCGATATCGATGGTCTTCGCGCTGTGTCTGTGGTCGCAGTGATCTTGTTTCACGCAGACTACGGTGTGCCCGGAGGGTTTGTCGGAGTCGATGTCTTCTTCGTGATTTCCGGGTATCTCATCACGCGGCTGATCGCAGCCGATCTGGAAAGCGGTGTCTTCTCATTGGCCCGCTTCTGGGACCGTCGCATTCGCCGCATCTGGCCGGCTTCGCTCGCTATGACCATGGTCGTGCTGGCTGCAGCGTATGCCCTGATGCTCCCAAAAGATCTGCGTAGCGTGGCGAGTGACGCTGTGGCGAATGTCGCCATGCTCGCAAACATTCGCTATTGGCACATCACCAACTACTTCGTCGTGGCTGCGGATTTGCGCCCGTTGGTTCACACGTGGTCGCTGGCCGTCGAAGAACAGTTTTACGTTCTCTTTCCGTTGGTCATGATGCTGGCCTGGAAGTGGGGGCGAAATTGGTGTTTGGGAGTCCTCACCCTGCTTGCCACGGCGAGCTTCGTGGCGAGCGCCTTTGTCATCGACGTCAAGCCGATGGACGTTTTTTTCCTTCTTCCGTACCGTGCATGGGAGCTGCTCGTCGGAGGGATGATCGCCCTCGCGGCGCCTCAAGATCAGCAACACACAACGGCTCAACCGTCGAGTGGAATTCGCTGGACAGCCGAGGCAGCGGGGGCGATAGGGCTCGTCATGATAGGCGTGCCCTGCTTTATGTATGACCGGCAAACCCCATTCCCCGCCGTAGCCGCGCTGCCGCCATGCATGGGCGCGGCGTTGCTGATCCTGGCCGGGACTGTTTCGAAAGGTTCTTTACCAAACCGAGTTCTTGCGTCGGCCCCGTTCAGGGGACTTGGACTCCTTTCCTACTCGCTTTACCTATGGCATTGGCCGGTGCTCGCGTTCATGCGATATCACGCGGGAGTCCCTTTGCCGACGGCCTTGACACTCGCGACCCTGCCGCTGATCGTCGCGAGTGCATACGTCTCGTGGAGGTTCGTAGAAACGCCGTTTCGGCGAACAGGCGTCGCATCGTCGCCGTTTCGCACTATGATCGCCGGTGGCATGGCCGCCGGCGTCGTGCTCGCCTGCGGCCTTGGGATCCGCACGGCGGGCGGCGTCCCTTCGCGATTCACTCCAGCCGAACTCCGCCTCTTGGAGCCCTTCTCCACTGACTGGGATCACAACAAGAAGGCAAAATCAAACGAGTTCGTGTCACCTCCATCGATCGGCTTGAGTGAGATGCGCGGACGTCCGTGCCTGTTGCTATGGGGTGACAGTCATGGCATGGCCATCAGTCCAGCCGTCGACGACGCGGCCCGGGACCTCGGCTTGACCGGAATCGCAGCGTTGAAAAGCTCAGCTTTTCCACTGCCAGGAGCCTGGCAGCCCGGGTCTCGCTTCTTCAACGTCTGCGGCAAACGGGAGTCGCAGGAGTGGAGCGAGTCGGTCATCCGATGGATCAGAGACTTCAGGCCTCGGCATATCCTTCTCTGCGCGAGATGGTCGATGTATCTGGTGGGGAACGTTCCAGACAGGGGAGACCTGAACCTCATTGCTCAACTGGACGCCGACACGGTGAACCGTAACGCCACGATAGCGACCATGGAAAGCGGTCTACGTCGAGTCATGGCGATATGTGAGGAAACGGACACCGATGTATGGGTGCTCCTGGAGCCACCGTGCCAGCCGACGATGCCCCGTCAGATCACGCTTGCCCGGCACTGGTATGGCCCTGGTACGGCGATCCAAGGGGTCTCGCGGTCAGCGCACGAGCGCATCCAACGTCCCATGCATGCCGCTTTTGTTGCCCAAGCAGGAGGCCGTCTGCACGTGGTTGATCTGGCGGATCCATTCTTTGACGCGGATGGAGTCTCTCGGGTAGGTCGCGAGGACGTTTCTTGGTACTCCGACGAAAGTCATCTCAGCGTGTCCGGCGCACGCGAGATGATCGGACCGCTCATGCGGCAGCTTTTTACAGAGATGGCGACCGATTGCAACCCACGATGACGGGAGTACGCCACCCAACGCAGCCTTGCGCCACTGCGTTTCGACGCTCGCAACCGTCGCTCTCTTTCGACGTTGCTGTGGAGATTACCTCAGCGACTTTCTTCACCGAGTCGAACGAAGGAAACGCTGCCGTATCGAATCCGGCGATGCCGCCCCTGAGCCAGCCCGCGCTCGTGGCTGCAGAGCACAGGCTTATCACAGGAGGTCCTGTCGTCCCTCACTTTCCTTACTCCATCCTTCAGCCGGCTTGCCCAGACTGCCTGTCCCCTGTCGATCGCCTGATTGGCTCGGCAGCGCGGGCAGTTTTTACCTGCTGCACCTTCTGAATCGATTTTTTGGATCGTACCTGTCGATCCTCTTGGAAGGCCGGCGCCAATCCCTGCTGTGATTCATCTCGCAGCGGGTGGAACGGGGCTGAGCCGACCGTTGTCGAAGGCCAGGGGGGGCGATCGGGCATGTCCGAAAAAAGGGCGGGCGGAATCTTGGCGTCGTCGTTCGTTGCCGGCCTGTTGCTGGCAGCAGCGATCTTTTCGCCACGGGCCTGGGACCCGGTGCCGGGTCCCTACTTCGGCCTCGAAGACCAGACAGCGACCAAATCCCACTCGGCTGACGGGATGGAGGCGGCGCATGCCGAACTCTCCGCCCGCGCCCAGGCGAGGATGTCGGCGGGAGCGCTCGCACCGGTTGCTGCATTGGTCGCAGATCCGGTCGCGGCACCTCTCGACACGCCGCCGGCCGCCCCTGCAGTTGCTGTCGCTCAGACCGATACAGGCCTCGCGACAACCGATGCGGCACCGGTTTTCATCGACGTCGCTCCAGCCGTCATCCCGTCCGTCGTCCTGCCCATCGTCATGGCTGAGCAGGCCGCGTCTCCACCAGCCGAGCCGTTGACGCCGGTCGCGGTTCCAGTCGAGAACGTCGGCATGCCCCCCCAACGCATCGCCATGGCCGACACGGCGAGCCCTGCCACTACGGCTGCCCTCGCTGACGCGCTCCCACGGTCCACGCCAGCGCCGGTCGCGGCCCAGCCCTCGCAGCCGGTCGAGCCCCCCGCGTCGCTCAAGGCGATGATGACTCGCATGCAAGCCGCCCAGTCTCCTGTCAGCCAACCTCCTGTCAGCCAACCTCCGCAGCAGATCGCGGAGCAGACCCCACAGCCCGTGCAGCCACTGGCACCGCCGCATAGCTGGTCGCAGGCGTTCGCAGCGGCTCCCGCCGTGGTCCCGATTCGACCGCAGCCCTTGGCTACCGGGCACGATCGTCCTTCGGCCGGCCAGCCGCGTCCCGTCGCCGTGCCCGCAGCCGTGCCCTCTATGGCGGGTCCGCTGGGCGTGCCGCCGCTGCCAGGCGAGCCGTGGACCGACCCCGATGGCGTCAACTGGTCTGATGTCATCGCCTCGGCACCGTTGCCTGAGCTGGAGCGACGCCGCAACTGGCTGGGAGATTGGCGAACCGACCCGCGAAACGCTGCACCACGGGCCGCCGAGCCCCGAGGCCCGACCAATGCCGTGGGTGGCCGGCTCCTCGACCGACTCCGCGGGAGCGATCGTAGGCTCGCGCAGGCTCCCGGCAGCGACGTGGCCGCCGTCATCCCGACTGACACAGCTCCGCCCGACATCAGCCAGTGGCCGCAGCCCGTCAAGCTGGAGCAGCAGCTCGATCATCTGGCGACGCTCTCCGTCGCGGGCGGCGCAGGTGGCGAGCCGATCGACGCCTGGACGAATCGGACGCGGTCCGCCCTCCAAGCGGTTCAAGACACCCGTGGCCCCCGCGATGCCGCCGCCGACGCCAGCCTGATCGCGCTGGGAGAGACGGTGATCGCCGGCATGTCTCTCGCCGACACCACCACCGATGCCGGAATGGCGACACACACCCGCCGCACCGCCCTCGCCGTGGCCCGCCGCGTCGCCGTGTGGCGGTCCACGGCGGCCCTCTTCGCCTCGCTCGAACACAATCCACAGGAACTCAGCACCAACGACGCCGCCGCCGCGATGACGCGACAGGCCGCAGGCCGCACCGTCGTGGAGATCGCCCGACTGCTCGACAGCCTCGAACGGTTCGAGGCGGCGACGACAGCGGTCGACGCGATGGCGGTGAAGACCGCGCTCGGCTCGATCTGCGGGTTCTATCCGACCGCCGCGCGGCCGGTGGCCCGCGCGGTGGAAGACCATTACCTCGCCCCCAACGTCCGGATCGCGGTGCATCAGCAGTTCCTCGAGAAACTGCTGCCGGGCGCCACCGTCGACACGGGGCCGTTCCAGGACGTCGTCATGGGCCGTGAGGTTCGCGGTACCCGCACGGTGGAACGCACCACCACGCTCCGGCTCGTGCCCGACGACGACGAGATCTGCTTCAACCTCGAGGTGCATGGCGACATCGCGTCGCGGGCGGTCACCGAAGCGGGGCCCGTCTCCGTCACGGCCCGGAGCGCCTCGGCGTTCACCGTCCGCAAGCCGATCACGATCTCGACGCAGGGGCTGCTGTTCGGCAATGCCGCCGGCGATGCTTCCAACCGGTCACGCGTCGATGCCATCCAGACGAGCTTCGATGCGGTGCCCGTGATGGGCTCGCTGATGCGGAACATCGCGAAGAATCAGCAGGCGGAGGCGATGCCCGAGGCCAACCGCGAAGTGATCGACAAGATCGTCTCCCGCGCCTGCCGCGAGGTGGATAAACAGGCGGAGCCACAGTTTGCCCAGATGGCGGACCGCATCCGCGACCGCGTTTGGATGCCGCTGGTGAAGCTCGGCCTCGACCCGAAGGCGGTGGCGATGCAGACGACAGCCTCGGTGGCGACGATGCGACTGCGGCTGGCGGGCGACTCGCAGCTGGCCGCCCACACGCCGCGGCCCCGAGCCCCCTCCGACGCCATGCTGAGCCTGCAACTCCACGAATCATCGGTGAACAACGCCCTCGATCGGCTCGGGATCGCGGGGAAACGGCTCACGCTCGAGGAACTGATCCAGCTCGTCTGCTCGCAGGTCGGCGTCGAGCCGCGAATTCCCGATGAACTGCCGGAGGGCGTCTCGGTAGCCTTCGCGAAGTCGCAGCCGCTCCGCGTGGAGTGCCGCGACGGCCTCGTGCATGTGCATGTCGCACTTGACGCGATCGAGAGCGGCCGCCGCGACTGGTATGACCTGGTCGCGCACGTCGCCTACCGGCCGGTCTGTTCGGGACGGCAGGTGTTTCTCGAACGCGAGGGCCCGGTTCAGCTGGGCGGACCGGGACACGAAGGGCGGATGGAACTCGCGCTGCGGACCATCTTTGGCAAGATCTTCCCGAAGGAGCGGCCGATCGCCGTGCTGCCCGAGCAGATCGCCAACAACGAAAAACTTGCCGACGTGCAGGCGGTGCAGGCCGCGAGCAGCGATGGCTGGCTCGCGATCACGCTTGAGCAGCGTAAGGCTCCGCCGCCCACCATCGCGTCCCCACCGCGGCCGAAGCAAACCCGTCCTGCGGAAGCCCGCCGCAAGACCGTCTGGCGGTAGTGAGCGGACGGTTCGGGGCTGCCCACGCCCCGTCGCCGGACGTTCGCTTCGTCGACCAATCCGCCTGGGGCGGATCGGTGCCCGCTGCCCTTCGCTCACTCGATGCTGACTGCGCTCCGGCATCCTGCCTGCGCTGGTCAGCAACGCCGGCTCTCGGGACATGGGCAGCCCCTCACGGACGAAGGCAGGCTCCCCGCCGCGAGCGCAGCGTGTTCGGGGAGCCTG
>CANHYS010000072.1 GCA_947464585.1 Planctomycetaceae bacterium
GCGCGGATGTCGTCGAGCGACGGCTCGGCCGCGGTGCCCCAGAGATCCTTGCCGTCGCAGCCGAAGCCGAAGCTGCCGACCTCCAGGCCGCGGAGCGACTTCTGGAAGGCCTCCTTGAACGTGCGGCCGATCGCCATCGTCTCGCCGACGCTCTTCATCTGCGTGGTGAGCCTGCTGTCGGCCTCGGGAAATTTCTCGAAGGCGAACCGCGGCACCTTCACGACGACATAGTCGATCGAGGGCTCGAAGCAGGCCTTCGTCCGCCGCGTGATGTCGTTGGGCAGCTCGTGGAGCCGCCAGCCCACCGCCAGCTTCGCGGCGATCTTCGCGATCGGAAAGCCGGTGGCCTTGCTTGCCAGCGCGCTTGACCGGCTGACCCGCGGATTCATCTCGATCACGATCATGCGGCCGTTCTCGGGATGCACGGCAAACTGGATGTTCGAGCCACCCGTCTCGACGCCGATCGCCCGGATCACGGCGAAGCTGGCGTCTCGCATCCGCTGATACTGCCGGTCGGTGAGCGTCAATGCCGGGGCGACCGTGATCGAGTCGCCGGTGTGCACGCCGCAGGGGTCGAAGTTTTCGATGGAGCAGATCACGACGGCGTTGTCGTCCGCGTCACGCATCACCTCCATCTCGTATTCCTTCCAGCCGAGGATCGACTCCTCGACGAGCACTTCGCCGATCGGCGAGAGATCGAGGCCTCGCTGCACCTTCTGGTCGAACTCCTCGCGGTTGAACGCGATTCCGGAGCCCGATCCGCCGAGCGTGAAGCTGGGGCGAATCACGGCGGGCAGGCCGATCTCGGAGAGCACCTCGCGGGCCTCTGGCAAACTCTTCACGATCCGACCGCGGCAGGTCTCGAGGCCGATCTTCCGCATCGTCTCCTTGAAGATCTCGCGGTCTTCGCCACGGCGGATCGCCTCGGCCCGGGCGCCGATCATCTCGACGCCATGTTTGGCGAGCACGCCGTGGCGTTCCAACTCCAGAGCGAGATTGAGAGCCGTCTGGCCGCCGAGCGTGGGGAGCACGGCGTCGGGCTTCTCCGCCTCGATCACTTTTTCGAGCATCTGCCAGGTGAGCGGCTCGATGTAGGTGCGGTCGGCCGTGCCCGGATCGGTCATGATCGTGGCCGGGTTTGAATTCACCAGCACGACGCGGTAGCCGTCCTCGCGGAGCGCCTTGCAGGCCTGGGTGCCGGAATAATCGAATTCGCAGGCCTGCCCGATGACGATGGGCCCGGAACCGATCAGCAGAATCGTATGGAGATCGTCGCGGCGGGGCATGGAAAAACCTGAGGTGCGCGCAAAACTGCCACAGGGTAGCATTTCGACCGCCCCGGCTTCAACGAACAGCTACAATCCTCGCAGTCCGTATCATTTCCCACCTGCCGTCCGCGGCCCACGGGAGCCTTTCGCCATGTCCATCGCCACCCCCTCGATCGACGCCCTCCGTGACACGCTCTCCGATGAACTGAAGGACATCCGGCTCAATCTTTCGAGCGTCCTCGTCGGCGAAAACCTCCAGCCGCTGCAGAGTCTGGGCGTGGCCCTGGCAGCGGCCGCCTTCGTGCGGTGCCGGCCGCTCGCCCAGGCGATCGAGGCAGATCTGCGGGCTGCCGACGCGGCCGCAGCAGCCCCGGTGATCTCCGATGCAGCCGCCGCCGCCGGCCTGATGGCGATGAACACCGTCTACTACCGCTTCCGCCACATGCTGGGCAAGGAGAGCTACGAGGCCCGTTCCCCGCGGCTGCGGATGAGCCGCATGGCCCAGCCGGCAACCTCCAAGGCCGACTTCGAACTGATGAGCCTGGGCTGCGCGGCACTCGCCGGCTGCGAACTGTGCATCAAAAACCACGAGGCGAGCCTCGTCCATCTGGGCGTGAGCGAGGAGGCCTGCCACGACGCCGTCCGCATCGCCGCCGTGATCAACGCCGTCGCCTGCGGCCTGCCCGTCTGACGCGAAAGCCCCCGCCGGGAGACACGCATGATGCTGCGATGGATGAAAACCGTGGGCATCCTGGCGGTCGTCGGCGGCGGAGTCGTGGCAGCGGTCTTCTTCGGACTGATTCCAGGCTGGAAACGCCCGGCTGAGCCGACCGCCTCGGCTCCCCCAGCAGCCCCCCACGCGGCCAGGCATCACGATACGATCGCAGTGACGGTGACCGCCACCGTGCCGCGAACGGTCGAGCGACGCGTTCGCACCGTGGGCACGTTGCATGGGTTCGAGGAGATCGAGATCAGCCCCCAGGTCGATGGCAACGTGCGCCGGGTGGCCCGCGACGTCGGCGATCTGGTGTCGCCCGGTGACCTGCTGCTGGAGATCGATGCCGCGGATTTCCAGCTCGCGGTCCAAGAGAACGCCCGCGCGCTCGAACTCGAACTCGCGCGCCTCGGACTGAACAAGGTTCCCGACGCGTCGTTCTCCCCCGAAACGCTGCCGAGCGTCGAGCGGGCCAGACTCGTAGAACGGAATGCCGCGGATACGTTCGATCGCTACAAGGCCCTGACCGCCCGGGGCGTCATGACCAAGGACGACTACGAAAAAGCGGAGCTGAACCTGCAGACGGCGAGGCTCGACACGAAGCAGAGACTCCTCGAGGCGGAGCAGACGCTCGCCTCGGTGCGGCATCGGCAGGCCGTGCTGGAGACGGCGGGCAAGCGGCTGCGTGACACGCGCATCCTCGCCCCCGCCATCACGGTGCGAACGCCCCCCGTTCTGGAGCCGGCGGCCGGCTCGGCCGCTCGCGTGGTTCCCGCCGCCACAGACGCCGACCCCGCTCTGGCCTACACGGTCGCCGAACGGTTCGTGTCGGAGGGGGAGATCGTCCGTGCCGCGCCGCCCACGAAGCTCTTCCGGCTGGTCGTAGACAGCGTCCTCAAGCTGAAGGCCGCCGTGCCGGAGCGGTATGCGTCGCAGGTGCGGCCCGGCCAGGAAGTGGATCTCGCGGTCGAGAGCCTGCCCGGGCGAACCATCGGCGGACGCGTCGCCCGCGTCAATCCGACCGTCGACACGGCCAATCGCACGTTCGAAGTCGAGGTCTGGGTGCCCAACCGGGAACGCCTGCTCAAGTCTGGCTCGTTCGCGACGGCTTCGATTCTGCTCGGCGCCGACGCCGGTGCCGTGACGGTGCCCGAGGAGGCGATCGTCCGCTACGCAGGCGTCACGAAACTCTTCACCGTCGTGGACGACAAGGCGGTCGTCGTTCCGGTCGAACTCGGATCACGGCTCGACATTTCGGGACCGGCCGGGGCGGTCCATCGCTGGGTGGAGGTGTCTGGTTCGCTCGCCGTCGGTGTTCCCGTCGTGACGTCCGGCCATTCCCAGCTCAGCGACGGCGCGTCCGTGCGGGTCCGCGACGTTCCCCGCAGCGCGACGGCCGTTCCTCCCAAGGGCGTGGTGCCGGAGGCAGGGCAGCCAGACCACGCTCCGGCTGCGGAGAGCGCCCGATGAAGATCTGGGATCTGTGCATCGCGCGGCCGATCTTCACGGCGATGCTCGTCTCGGCGCCGATCGTGCTCGGGCTGGCAAGCTACCCGCGGCTGGGTGTCGAACTGTTTCCGAACGTCGACCTGCCGCTCGTCACGGTCACGACGACGCTCCGCGGAGCCAGCGTCGAGGAGATGGAGACGGGCGTGACCAAGCCGATCGAGGAGATCGTCAACACGGTGTCGGGCATCGAACAGCTGCGATCCACGACCAAGGAGGGCATCTCGCAGCTGACGATCGAATTCGAACTCGAGAAAAATGGCGCGGTGGCGGCCCAGGAGGTCGATGCCAAGGTGCGGACGATCCTGAGCCAGTTGCCCGAGGGCACCGATGCCCCGATCATCGACAAGTTCGCCCTCGATGCCGCGCCGGTCCTGACGGTGGCGGTCTCGGGACGTCGCGACGCGAGGGAAATCACCGAGATCGCCCGCCGCCGGATCAAGGAAGACCTCGAATCCCTGCCCGGTGTCGGCGCCGTGATTCTGGTCGGCGGCCGGCAGCGGGCGATCCAGATCTCAATCGACACCGACCGACTGCAGAAGTACGAGCAGCTCACGATCGAGGACGTGCGACAGGCCCTCGTCCGCGAAAACCAGGAGCAGCCCGGCGGCCGGATCGAGCAGGGCCCGCGAGAAGTCGTGCTCCGCACGATGGGCCGGGTCCGTGAGCCGGCCGACTTCGCCGAACTGATCGTCGCCAACCGGCATGGTCAGCCGATCCGCATCAAGGACATCGGAACGGTCAGTGATTCATTCGAGGAGCCTCGGGGCTTGAGCCGTCTGTGGACGGCCGATCCTGACAAGTCACCGGATGCGGCCCGCACCGGGCGGCCGGGCGACCTGGCCGTGAGCCTGATCGTGCAGAAGCAGTCGGGCACCAACACCGTCGCCGTGGTCGAGCGTGTCAAACACCGGCTGGAGGAGATCCGGAACATCCTGCCCGAAGACATCGACGTGCAGATCATCCGCGACCAGTCGCGGTTCATCGAGAACTCGATCCACGAGGTCCAGACCCACCTGCTCCTGGCCGCCGTCCTCGTCAGCCTGACGATCCTGCTCTTCATGCGTGACTGGCGGACGACGCTCATCGCCACGCTCTCCATCCCGACATCGATGATCGCCACCTTCGCGTTCATGGACGCGATGGGCTTCACACTCAACAACATCACCATGCTGGGGCTGATCCTCGCGATCGGCATCGTGGTCGACGACGCCGTGGTCGTCCACGAAAACATCTTCCGGCACATGGAGGAATATGGGCTGGGGGCCCGCGAGGCCGCCGCGAGCGCTACTCAGGAGATCGCGCTGGCGGTCGTCGCCACGACCTTCTCGCTGCTGGTCATCTTCATCCCGGTGGTCTTCATGGGCGGGCGGGTCGGCCGCTTCTTCAGCAGCTTCGGCTACGTGGTGGCGTTCTCGATCCTGATGAGCATGTTCATCTCGTTCACGATGACACCCATGCTCTGCTCCCGGTTCCTCAAGGCCGAGGACGCCGCCCACTCGAGCAAGTCGGGCTTTGTCTGGCGGGCGGTCGAGGGCTTCTACATGCTCTGCCTGCGGTTTTCGCTGCGGCACCGCTGGCTCGTCGTGCTGGTGACCGTCGGCGTGCTCGCCTCGACGCCCTCCCTGATGCGCATCGTCGGCAAGGATTTCGTGCCGCGCGACGACACCAGCGAGTTCGAGGTGGCGGTGACATTGCCGGAGGGTTGCTCGCTCGAACGGGCCGACGAGGTGCTCACGGAGGTCGAGTCGCGGCTCCGGGACCTGCGAGGAGTTCGGAAGACCCTCATCACCATCGGCGACACGACCGGCAGGACCGTGCGAGGCCAGGGCGAGGTCACGCGGGCGTCGATCTACTGTCGCCTGAGCGACCTCCGCGAACGCGAGTTCAGCCAGTTCGACGTGATGGCCGACGCCCGGCGGATCCTGCTCGACTATCCCGACCTGCGGGCCGCGGTGCAGGACGTCGCCGCGTTCTCCGGCGCCGGCTTCCGGCAGGTGATGGTCGACCTGAACCTGCGCGGCCCCGACATGGAGCGGTTGCAGGACTATTCGGAGAAGATCTGTGCATGGATGAAGGCTGAGGGACACTTTGTCGACGTCGACACGAGCCTCTCGTTCCGCAAGCCCGAGGTGCGGATCGTGCCGAATCGCGAGCGGGCGAGTGAGCTGGGGGTGTCGATCCAGGCGATCTCATCGACGACCAACGTGCTCGTCGGGGGCGATCCGGTCAGCAAATACAAGGAGGCGGACCAACAGTACGACGTGTGGCTCCGCGCCGACCGCTCGTTCCGCGACGACTCCGCGCAGATCGCCCGGCTGACGGTGCCCTCGAGCAAGCCTGGGGTGGGCGTCGTCGAACTCGGGAGCGTCGCAGCCTTCGAGGATGCCCAGGGACCGAGCACCATCGAACGTTTTTCGCGGCAGCGGCAGGTCGTCGTCTCCGCCAACCTCGAGGGCAAGGCCCTGGGAGAGGCCGTCTCCGAACTGGGAGAATACGTCAACACGCTGGATCTGCCGGCGGATTACCGCTGGGAGTTCATCGGGCAGGCCAAAAGCCTCAAGGAAACCAACGCAAACTTCCTCATCGCGTTTGGCCTCGCATTCCTGTTCATGTACATGATCCTCGCGGCCCAGTTCGAGAGCTTCGTGCACCCGATCACGATCCTGCTGGCACTGCCGCTGACGATCCCCTTCGCGATCCTGTCGCTGATCCTGTTGCGGACGAACCTCGACATCTACGCGATGTTCGGCCTCTTCATGCTCTTCGGCATCGTCAAGAAGAACGGCATCCTGCAGGTCGACTACACGAACGTGCTCCGCGAGAGGGGCGTGCCGCGGGACCAGGCGATCCTCGACGCCAACGCCGTACGACTGCGGCCGATCCTGATGACGACGGTCATGCTCGTGGCGGCGATGATCCCCATGGCGATGGGCGAGGGGCCGGGCGCAGCCTCGCGGGCCGGCATGGCCAAGGTGATCCTTGGCGGCCAGCTGTTGTCGCTGCTGCTGACCCTCCTGCTGACCCCTGTGGCCTACTCGCTCTGGGATGACCTGACGGTGGCAATGCAACGTCTTCCCGCATGGCTCGGCCGGGGCGGCTCACGCGGCGATCAGGGCACGGGCGAACCGGATCCGACCGCTGGTCCGCCGAGTTCCCGCAGATACTCCAGCGTGTAGATGCCGCTGGAGTGGCCGTCGGAGAATTCGATCGAGTAGGCGTATTGGCCCACGGGCTTCATCCCCGCGATCGCCAGAGGCGCCACTTCTTCCGCCCTGAGCACGGGGAGCAGCGCCGGCACAGCCGGCTGCACCCGCTGCTCACGGCAGGTCGCGCACGGGCATGCGTCCCGCAGGAGCCGCGGCGAGTAGCTGCCCGTCGCACCGTCGCTCCACACGATCTCGATGCCGCTGTGGCCGATGCGTCGAATGGATTGTGGAACGGGCTGCGTCATGTTGAACCTTCTTTTCGGCCTTCTTCTCAGTCTTCGTTTCGCCGCGTGTCACGCCGGTCGACAATCCGTCGCCCCTTGCCCTCGAACCGCGGCAGGCTGCCCGCCGGAACGGCGGCCACATCCACCCGCAGCCCGAGCCGCACCTGCATCTCCCGGGCCACGCGTCCAGGGTCGGCGAGGCGATCCTCTATCTCCAACTTCAACACGTCAAGGCTTTCGTGCGTGGCGGCAGTGAGCCGATATTCGATGATTTCGGGAAAGCTGCGGACGATATCGTCGATCGCGCCGGGGAAAATGTTCACGCCGCGGACCACGAGCATGTCATCGGTGCGCCCGAGCACGCCACCTTCGAGCCGCACCCATGGACACGCCCCCGCCTCGATCGCATCTGGCGTTGGCCACCGCGGCCGCACGAGATCGCCGGTGCGGTAGCGGATCAATGGCGCGCCCACGCGGCCGAGCGTCGTGAGCACCAGCTCCGACAACTCGCCCGGTTCGGCGGCCTGCCCCGTCTTCACCGCCAGAAACTCGGCATGAAACCATGGTTCGATCACGTCGAGGCCGTGGCCCGCCAGATCGCCCACGCCCCACGGCCCCACCTCGGTGGCGCCGGCATGATCGAGCAACTCCGCCCCCCACGCCTCGCGAATTCTCGACCGCACCGCTGGCACCGAGCCGCCGGGCTCACCTGCCACAATAACCAGGCGAATCGGCACGTGCTTCAGGTCGAGCTTGTGGTCGGCCGCGACCTCCGCCAGATGCAGGCTGTAGCTCGGCGTGGCCACAAGCACCGTCGCTCCGATGGATCTCGCCATCTCGAGCCGCGCGAGCGTCGTCATCCCCCCGGTGGGAATCGCCATCGCCCGCCGGGAGAGCACGGCGTCGAAGCAGCTCCAAAAGCCGGCAAAGGGACCAAACGAAGAAGCCACGAGCACTCGATCGCCCGGCCGCACGCCGCCGCGGTCGAGGATCGATTCCCAGCATGCCATCCACCATGCCCAGTCCTCGGCCGTGTCGAAGACAGGCATCGGCCGGCCGTGCGTGCCGC
>CANHYS010000073.1 GCA_947464585.1 Planctomycetaceae bacterium
GAAGTCCCAGGCCTGCAGCAGCATGTAGCTGAACTCGGTGTAGGAGAGGCCGCCATCACGCTCGAGCCGGCTCTTCACCGAGTCCTTACCGAGCATCTGCGAGAGCGGCACGTGCTTGCCAACATCGCGGAGGAATTCGAGGTAGCCGACGCCCCGCATCCAGTCGGCATTGTTCACGACATGGTGCGGGGTGACGGATGGAACTCCACGGACGTCACGGCCTGCGTCGCTGAGGATGGCTCGGATCTGACGTTCGACCCCGGCGATGTTGGCCGCCAGTTCATCGGGCGAGAGGAGGTTGCGTTCTTCGCTGCGGCCGCTCGGGTCGCCGATCATCCCGGTCGCGCCGCCGATCAGGGCCACCGGCTCGTGGCCGGCGTGGGCCACGCGACGTAGCAGCACGAGCGCCACCAGGTGACCCACGTGGAGGCTGTCGGCGGTCGGGTCGAAGCCGGCGTAGACACGACGGCCGGGCGTGGAGAGCCACTCGCGCAGCCGGGTGGCGTCGGTCGACTGGTGGATCAGGCCGCGGGCTTGGAAATCGGAGACAAGGTCGTGTGTCATTGAAAATAGAAAGTCGGAGGGACAGCGGGGCAGAGCTCAGGTTGGCCGCATTGGTTCGCCGGCTGCGGCATGCTCGTCGCCGGCGGACTTTGCTACAGGATGCTCGTGGATGGTGGTGAATCGCTCGTGAGTCGCAAAGTTCACCAGCTCCTGCGCGTGCCTCCGACCGGCTCCTCACCATCTGGAGATTGCTTATCCCCAGCGTGCATGAGCCTACCGCCACATGTCGTCGTTGGCGAAGGGGTGCGCGGGGCCGGCGAGGCGGTTTGCGGGGAGTGCCTTCATGGCCTGCTCGGCCAGGCGGAGGTCTTCGCGAGACGTGATCTTGAGGTTGATCGGCGAGCCGGGCACGACGGTCACCTGCTGGCCGATCGCCTCGACCAACTGGGCCTCGTCGGTGGGCTGAGAGCCCTGGGCCGCGGCGTGGGCGAATGCCCGCGTCAGCACATCGCGTGAAAACACCTGCGGCGTCTGCGCCTCCCAGAGGCCGGTGCGGTCGACCGTTTCGGTGATCAGCTTCTCGGCATTCACGCGCTTCAGCGTGCCTACGACGGGGATCGCCAGGATCGCGGCACCGGTCTTCGCGCCCGCCTCGAACACCCGGTCGATCCAGGCGGTCGCGATGCAGGGACGGGCCGCGTCGTGGATCGCGATCATGTCGATGTCGGCCGAGAATTTCTCGAGGCCACGCCGCACCGAATCGGCCCGGTGGCTGCCCCCTTCGGCGAGTGTGATGCCCATGAAGGCCAGGCTCGCGCCGAACTTCTCCACGAAGGCCTCACGGTCTTCCGGCGACACAACCACCACAACCTGCTTCACGTCGGGCCGATCAGTGAACTTCTCCGCGGAATGCAGCCAGACCGGCCGACCGGCGAGCGGCGCAAACGGCTTCTTGTAGTTGGGGTCCTGGAAGCGGCTGCTCTGTCCAGCCGCGGCGAGGATCACTCCGAAGTTGGGCATTACTTGATCGCCTGATCCATCAACAGTCGAACTGCCGACTTGGCGGCCGGCTTGTCGTGAATCCAGAGAGCAAATTCCTCGCCATGTGCCGCGTAGGCGTCATGGAGCCATCGGGGAGCATCAGAGCGGAGCCAGTCGCGAAACTGGAGCCATTTCGGATTCTCGTGGCCGTACACCTCTCGGGCGACCCAGCACATGCCCATGCCGCCGCCACCCATACCGCCACCCATTCCGCCACCGCCCATGCCACCACCACCCATACCGCCGCCACCCATACCGCCGCCACCCATACCACCACCACCCATGCCACCGCCACCCATGCCACCACCACCCATGCCGCCACCACCCATGCCGCCACCACCACCGCCAGCGCCACCGGTGCCCTGGGCACCGCCGCCGGAGAAGTTGAACTGGGTCACCTGGCCGACGCCCGAGAAGAGCGGCGTGCTTGTGATGCGAACGTACCGGCGATCGGCTGAGACCACGGCCTGGGCAAACATGTTCGTGCCTTCGGGCAGCGTCGTGATGACCGGCTGATACCCGACGGCGCCACTGCGGAAGAATGGCATGCCTGGCGTGCCGGTCGCCCGCGGGGTGCCGCGGCTCTGCGAGAGCGATGCCGCCGCGGAGGGATCGACCATGCCAGCAAGCTGCTGGGCGAGGATGGCGTTGCCGAGTTGTTGCTGGGCCACGACGTCCTGTGCCACCTGAGCATCGAGCAACGGCTCCTGCCGCCGGCCGGCCGGCACTTCGATGCTCACCATCGCGTCATCTGCTCTGACGGCCAGCTGCCGCTTCAACCGTTGTTCGTTGTCCGTGCCGCGGTACAAGACCACGGTAGCTGTCACCGTGTCGGCCGCCACCTTGCCCCACGCGCGTCGCACGAGGATGCGGTAGGTGCCCGGAAATGCCTCAGCTGCCACGTAACGCTCACGGTGCGTGGTGTTCGTCGGGTCGACGGTCGCGTCCGAATCGGCCAGCAGCGTGCCACCCGAGGTGGATCGCGGCGAGGAGAGCGAACAGACGGTTCCCGGCGGCTCTTCCACGATCATGTCGATGTCGGCATCGCCATTCCACGAAAGCTCCAATTCGATGTCGCGGACGAGCGCCCGATCGACACGAGCCCGAAAGTCGGCGGCCTCATCTGCATGTCCCGCTTTTTCCAACGCGTCGATGGTCAGTTTTGACAGCCGGGCTGCCCGCGTGAAAATCTCCCGCTGGTCGGCGGGCCATTCGTGTGACAGCACTCCGGGGCAGGCCCAGCGGAGTGTGGCCGCGTCGTCTGAACGGGCAGCGAGCGTCATGGCGAGGGCGTAGGCCTCACGATTCGCCGGGTCGAGATTGGTCACCTGCTTGCACAGCCGGATCGCCCGGCCTGGCGAACCGAACCTCGCGAGGTAATTTGCCAGCGCGAGGAGATCGGCCGGGGAGGAGGCGAATTCGGCCGTTGAAAGCAGGGCCCGCTCGACCTCCTCGTGTGGCTGGCCGGCAGCCTCCATCGCCACCGCGAGAGCCTCGTACATCCAGGGCTCCGCACGGCCGCAGGCGATGGCTGCCGAGAGCAGGTCGGCCGCCCTGTCAAACCGGCCCTGTCGACCGAGTTCGGCAGCGGTGACGCGGAGTCGTGCCATGCGGATCGCCATATCGCGAGCATCGGTACCGGAAGGACCGCTGGCCGTCGTGGCATCGGACGGCGCCGGCTCCGCCGTCAGGTAGGCCGTGACGGCAGAACGCAGATCGCTGGAATCCATGACGGACGACGGCAGGCCGACGTCGTCGAGTGCATTTTTGTCGGCCGCAGTTCCTGCCGCCTGGGCCTGCTGTGCCCCGGGGCGTGATGCTGGCGCGGCCGTGGGCGTCGATCGCGGGTTTTGCGGCAACGCCGTCGGATTCGGCTTTTCGCGGCGAGCCACTCGGTCGCGAGCATCCGAAATCTGGAACATGCCGCCGCCCATGCCACCACCGCCCATGCCACCGCCGCCCATACCGCCGCCGCCCATACCGCTGTTGACGCCACCGGCTCCGCCCATGCCACCGCCGGTCTGGAACGGATTGACGCCGCCACCTGCGCTCAACGGCATGACGAGGTCGCCGACCGGGTAGACCTTGATCACGAGGTTTTCGGCTGCCTTGTCCTTGGTCGTGATCAGCATCACCTCGTCTTTGATGAGGTAGGTGAGGTCGATGTCGCCCAGAAGGAGCCGCAGCGCCGACCGCAGGGAGATGCCCGACACGTTCTGCGTGACGACTGTTGTGTCGAGATCGAGCCCCGCGTCCTCAAACGCTTTCTTGTCAGCGAGGATCGGGATGTCGTACTTGTCCTTGAGCTGATTGATGACGTCCCGCAGGGGTGTCTCCTGGAAGTTCAGCTCGTCCACCGTCTGGTCGAGGGCATCGTAGAGCCTTTGCTCGGAGCTGCCGGGATTGGCGAGATCGACCGACTTGTACTTCTCGCGAAGCTTGGTGATTTCGCGCCAGCGGGCGGCGTTCGGGTAGTGGATGGGCGGCTCGTCCACGAACGGGATCGCGGCCAGATCGACCAGGTGCAACGCGTCCATGAAATTTCGCTGCATCTCGCGACGATATCGGACATTCTGCGAGTCATAATGGAGCGTCCTGGCCACGATGGGGGCCGTCCGGGCCACCTCGCGGGCGGTCATCGGCATCGGATAGTTGCCGTAAATCCTCGAGGCCTCCACCGCCATCTCGTCGGCGACCTCGCGCTCCGCGCGGATGAACTCGTCGTACTGGCCGGCGGGATCGTTGGCCAGTTGGATCGGGTCGTCGTGCTGCTGGATGAGGGGCCGCTGATAACGCTGCTCGATCCCCGTGGTCAGCAGCGCCGTGTAGCGTTCAGTCAACTGCTTGAACCGCTCTTCCTTGGCACGCAATTCGCCGTCGAGCCGTTGCCGCTCACGGCCGATCGCAGCTCTGCGCTCGTTTGCCAGGTCGCATTCCACCTTCTCACGTGAACGGACGACCGATTCGCGAATGCTCATCTCGATCTGCCGGGCGAGCCGGTCCCGCATGGCGGCATCGAGGTCGTCGGAACTGTTCACTGCCTGCTGGAGGTCCTTGAGGTCGGACCGGGCCTGGTCGGGGTCGGTCATCATCAGGTGCCGGGCATTGCGGAGCCGCACGGCGGTTTCCTGCTCCAGCTGTTGGGCCCGCACTTTGCGGAGCGCATTGATGTCGGCCAGTTCGTCGGAGCCGGAATCGGCGCCGACCGGCGGCAGCACGTCGGCCGGTAGCTCTTCGGCCACCTGGTCGGATCCCCTTTGGGCGACTGAGCGGATTACCGCGGCTGCGGCATTGTCAGGGTCGCGGCGGAGGGATGCCTGCGCCAGCCGCTGGGCGGCGTCGTGGGCGCCCGCGGCCTCGGCCTGCCTCGAAAGGGCGGCGAGCGTAGCGGCTTCGCCACGGATGGCGCGACGGGCCAGATCGAGCCCCTCACGGCCGAGCAGCGGCAGAAATGCACCAGCCGTGTTGAGGGCATTGCGGGCGAGTTCCTCGAGGTATGCATGCTCTTCCTGAGGAGGCGTGGGCGGCACTTCGAGCACAACAGGCGGTGCCGTGAGTGCGGCCTTGCCGGTATCGAGCAGCATCTCGATGGAGACCGACTCCAGCGGACCCCCGACCAATATCACCGAGTCGCGATCAGCGCGGAGTGGCGGCATCCGCGCCGGCAGCATCCGCGGCGCTGCGTCTGAGGAGGTGCTGGAGAGTGCGACCTGCTCCGGCCAGGCTATGGCCGCAACGGCGAGCTGGGCCATCCGGCCGCCGGCATCCTTGGCGGACACGGCGTCGTCGGGAACCAGCAGCATCCCGCCCGTGGCGCTGGCGAGCGCCGCGAGGCAGGGCCAGTTGACCTGCGGCCCGATACCAATCGCCGAGAACGTGATGTGCTTGCCACGGAGTGTCTCCAGAATTCGCTGGAAATCACCCGGGTCGATGCCCCCGAGGCCGGGGCCATCTCCGATATAGACGATCGAGCGGCCGGTGCCGGGATCGCCTGCCTGATTGTCGCCGAAGAGTTCCGTTGCGCGATCGAGAACCCCGATGAGATCAGTCGAGCCGAGCGGCGTTCTTGCGTCGAGGGCGGCGAGCGACTGTTGCATGCCGGCGTTCCCAACCGGAACGAAGCCCTCTCCCAACGGCACGCATGTCACGTCTGCCGCGGCGGCGAGGTAGCGGTCGGCCGGTCTGGCGGTCTGCAGCATGCCGGCCAGGGCGTCCCGGCCACTCCGGCGGAAGTCTCCCATCTGGCTTGCGGACGTGTCGACAAGCACGAGCACGCGGGCCGGAGGAGTCTGCCCGTCGGCCGGCGACCAACGCAGACCAACGGCCGACACGGGGGTGGAGGCCTCATCCCGCCGGAAGCTCTCGACAAACGAAATCCGCACCGTGGATGGTGTCGCGGCGGCCGGGCGTTCGCTGTCGGCGGCGAACGCAGCCACGGGCGTTGTGACCGCCATCACGATGACCTGAACCCACTGCAACAGCACGAGGCCAAACGTGAGGGCCATGCCTCCGCCCGCGTGGCGACTGTGGAAGGGACTGGCTGTCATGGGATCCTCCGGACTTTCGCTGTGAACGTGCGCTGTGATTCGGCTGCAGGGCAAAAACAAGGCCCATCCTGTGAGCATATTTGGAAGGCTTCCAGCCGCCAACGTCGTTCTGCCCGGAAATTCCTGCGATTTTTGTGTTTTCCGAGGGGAGGGAGCCCCGAGGACAGTGTTTGCGGCGATTTTGGGTTGGAGCGACGGGCTGCCCTGGGATACTGTGCAGCGAGCACAACGGGAGGCAGGCTCATGCGGTGTTCGTTTGCGGATGTGTCGGTGCGGGTGGGCTGCGTGGCGTTGGTTGCGACGCTCTTACTCGCCGCGGTAGCTTCTGGGCAGCAGGCCGGGGGCGACCCACGGCAGCTCTCTGACGACGTGGCTGGCCGCAGTTTCACGCCTGAAGAGCGAACGAACATCGCCGTCTACGAGGCGGTGAATCGCAGCGTGGCCAACATCAACACCAAGACCACGGTGGCCAGCGGACTGTTTCTGCTCGAGGTGCCCTCCGAGGGAGCTGGGTCGGGCATTGTGCTCGACAAACAGGGGCATGTGCTCACCAACTACCACGTGGTCGAGGGGGCGCGGGAGATCCAGGTGCTCTTGTTCGACGGCTCGTCGCACAGCGGCAAACTGGTTGGGTTTGACCCAGCGACCGACGTCGCGGTGCTCAAGGTGGAGGCCCCGGCGACGCTTTTGGTGCCGGCTGTCTTCGGCAGTTCCAGCAACCTGCACGTCGGCCAGCGGGTGTTCGCCATCGGCAATCCATTCGGACTCGAACGCACGCTCACAACCGGCATTATTTCCAGCCTGAATCGCTCGCTCCCGACACGCAGCGGCCGCACCATCAAGTCGATCATCCAGACCGACGCGGCGATCAATCCTGGGAATTCCGGTGGCCCGCTCCTGGACAGTGGCAGTCGTTTGATCGGCATGAACACGGCCATCGCCAGCCGCACGGGACAGAGCTCAGGCGTGGGGTTCGCCATTCCCGTGGGCACCTTGGCACGGATCGTTCCGCAGCTGATTCAAAGGGGAAAAGTGATTCGGCCCGACGCGGGAATCGCCCGTGTCTATCAGTCTGACAAAGGTCTGTTGGTCGCGGCGTTGACGCCTGAGGGGCCCTCTGAACGGGCGGGCATGCGAGGCTTCAAGGTTGTGCGAGAACGGCGTCGTCAGGGGCCCTTCGTTGCGGAGTTTGAGCGGGTGGATCGCTCGGGAGCGGATCTGATCGTCGCAGTGGCTGGCGAGACTGTGCGGACTGCAGATGATTTCCTGGCCGCGATCGAGTCGCGAAATCCAGGTGACCAGGTGCTGATTGCCGTCGAACGGGAGGGCCATCGGCTCGAATTACCCGTCGTTCTCGATGCAGAAAAATAGGGTCGACGCTGGTCTTTCCCGGTTTGGTTGACCTGCGGGGACGTGCCGCCGTGGCTGCGGGCGACTGCCCTAGAACGCCGAAAGACAGCCGGTGAAAAAAATTTTTCCGGAGCGTTGACGGGGCGATTGACCTGCGTGGCGATCCTGCTAAACTTCACGCACCTGGGACGGCAGTCGTAAGGTTGCCGGCCTCAGGTTGTTCATTGACAATTCGGCAGTTGATCTCTTTCGGTTTCGGCCGGCACGCGATCGTGACCGGCACCGACTCAGATCACCAATCGTCACCTCTTCGGAGGAGTCGTAAGGTGGTCTCTGTCGGTAGGAAAATAAAGTTAGATCAGATCTCTTTCAGAGATTTCTTCAGGTGGCCCGTCCCTCAAAAGACGTGTTCCTGAAGTCGGCAAATCAATCGCCTGCACGCAAGTGTGGGCTGACAAGCCAATCAATTGAAGGGTTTGATTCTGGCTCAGAATGAACGTTGGCGGCGTGGATTAGGCATGCAA
>CANHYS010000074.1 GCA_947464585.1 Planctomycetaceae bacterium
CAGAAGGTTCGCCAAGACGCCGCCGGTAGCCGGCCAAATCGCAGCCTCAAGTCCCACTGGGCCACGCCGGTGCTCCACGACGGCCATCTCTACGGCTCGAGCGGCCGCAACGCGGGCGATGCCCTGCTCGTCTGCGCCGACTGGAAAACCGGTGCCATCCGCTGGAGCGAGTCCGGCCTCGGCAGATCGAGCGTGGTATGCGCCGATGACCACCTGATCGTGCTCGGAGAGTTCGGCGATCTCGTGCTCGTGAAGGCGACGCCCGACCGATACGAGGAGGTGTCGCGGGCGCGGCTCGTTGCGCCGGTGACAGACACGCAGAATGCCACCCGCCAGACCACTGACAGTCCTGGTGGCATGCAGGGCAGGGGCGTCGAACTGCTCGTGGCACCGTGCTGGGCCGCGCCGGTGATTGCCCACGGCTATCTCTATGTTCGTGGTCAGGGTCGGCTCGTCTGCCTCGACCTGCTGCCCACGAAGACCAACTGATCCAACACAGACTGATCCAAGACCAACTGATCACTGTTCAGTAACGCTGGCGACACTCGCCTGCGATGTTGTCAAGACTGAAACGCATCGCGTGCCAGCACTGGTCCGTTGCCGCGACGCATCGCCTTCCAGCGGCGGGAAACAGCCTGCGTGATCTTCTCTGGACAGTCTGCGCACGACCGTTCCATACTTTCGCCCTTTGAGGTCCGGGCGGACGCCGTGCAGGAGAAGACGCGAGCATGTTTCATGTGGCCATCAGTCAGTTGACGACGTCGCGCTGGGATCTTCCCGAAGAAATCGCCCGCCTTGCAGACCACGGCTTTGATTGCCTGTCACTGTGGCGGGCAAAGCTCTCGGACATCGGGCCCGCTGCTGCGGCATCGCTTCTGACCGGTGCGGGCATGCGGGTGTCGAGCCTGCAATGGGCGGGAGGCTTCACCGGCGGCGACGGCCGCACGTTCGCGGAGAGCATCGAAGACGCTGCTGAAGCGATCGAAACCGCCGCCTCGGCCGGAGCCCCTGTATTGGTGGTGCACAGCGGCTGCCGCGGTGGACACACGCGGGCCCACGCCCGCCGCCTGCTCATGCAGGCCCTCAAGACGCTGGCCCCGATCGCGGGAGCGGCCGGGGTCACGCTGGCCTTGAAACCGATGCACGCAGCCGTGGCCAACGGCTGCAACTTCCTGACACGTCCCATCGATGCCTTGGAACTGGTCGAGAACGCCGCCGATCCAGCCATCCGTTTGGCCGTTGATCTCTGGCAGTTCGCCGATGATCCGGAACTGGTGCAGCTGCTCCCCCGAGTGGCGGCGGCCACAGCGATTGTCCAAGTGGCCGACCGAGACGGCCCACCGACAGCCGATCTGGAGCGGCTCCCGGCGGGCCATGGCTCGCTGCCACTGGAATCGTTGGTGCTGGCCCTTATCGACCACGGCTACGCGGGCGACTTCGAATTTGATCCCGTCGGTGACACCGTCGCTGCACTGGGATATGAACGGGTGCTGGCGGAGACCCGCCGCGTCGCCGATGCCTGGACCGCGGCCGTGGAAGAGCGGCTGCTGTGGAGTCGCGCGACGGCTGCCGTATGGCAGGCCGCTGGCCTCCGTCTGGCAGCAGCGTCGGCCGCGGGCACCCCACTCGACCAGCGGCTATGGCCGACGGCTTGGAGCGGCGTTTCGTTCGGTGGTCAGTTCCGCTCGGCGGGATCCCGCAGGTCCCAGGCCTCGAGCCAGACCGTCTCCCGCGGC
Source organism: Planctomycetaceae bacterium (assembly GCA_947464585.1). The sequence goes on from CANHYS010000074.1 coordinate 1,737, forward strand.
TGAAGCTGGAAATCCCGGCGGAGCTTCTCGTCGAAATCGTCCATGTGGGCGGCGCCGTAGAAGATGGCGATCTTTCGGCGTCCCTTGGCGATCTGCTCCTTCAGCACATCGAGCGCGGCGGCATTGCGGTCGGTGATCAGCGACGAGCCCTCCTCGCCGCCAAACGCAGCCGTGAGCACCTCCATGTCGGTGAACTGCTCCGCCATCAGCCGGCGGAGCCTCAACTCGCGGTCGTTCCCGAAGAGGATGCCGAAGATGTCACTGAAGCCGACATCGCCTGCCGGCTGTTTCCCGGCGCGATCGGCGCGGGCCATGCTCTCCCGCATCACCCGCGAAAACATCGACCACCACGATTCGCCCCGCTTCGCCATCGCGGCATCGAACTCCTTGGGCGACAGGTCGGCGTGCACGAAGTTCTTGGCCGTGTAGTCGATCTGATCGAGCTGGAATTCGAGTCCGAGCATCTTCGTCAGCCCGTGCTGCGCCGAGCCGATGGCTCCCGAGGGCTTGCGGCCCGGCTTGGGCACGCGGGCATTATCCGGGGCCACCAGTTCGTAGAGCACGGCGTCGTAGTCGGCGAAGAGACGGTCGAGCGTGTCGTAATACTGACGGCTGCCCAGGTGCACGGCCCCGACCAGATCGACCTCGAGCGGCTCCGGCCTCCCCGCGGCGGCAGCCGCCTGAGGGGTTTCCACGTAGGTCGCGATCGCCGTTTCGAGGGCGATCGGCTTGCGGGCTGAACCGCGGGTGACTCGGAGAAACCCATGCTCCTGCTCGGGCAGTCGGGCATCAGCCGGAGCGGCGGCCCGGCCGGCCCGCGGTTCCGCCGCCCGCACCGGCAGCACCACGGCAAAGCAGGCAAACCAGACAAGAAACGCAACCGCGGCAGCCCCCGCCGCGTGGCTGGTCCGCGTCCCGACAGGAAAGGGCCTGAGCATGCTCGGCATGGAATGGTCTCCAGCGTGGGAATCCCGGCGAGGAGGGATGGAGCCGGGGGTTCCTGCAACATACCCGAGTCTGCCCCGCCTGCCACTCTTTTCCCCGTCGCGACGGAAAATCCGCACATCCGGCAGAGTCTGCCAACTTTCGTCAACTCGGCTCACCGTCATGACCGATACCGAAGGAGCAATCCGCATCGGCGGAAAACAGGCTCCTGCTCCCCAGGACACTAAAGCGATGGTCACGAAGCAGCGGTTCAAGCGTCTGGCGGCTCTGGTTCTCGTAGTGGCTCACAGCCTCGTGGCGGGCATGCCTGTCCATGCCGGCGACTGGATGCCCATGCTGCCGAACCAGGATTTCTACGACTTCCAGCTGTTCGCACCGCCGGACCTGCAGGACTACGAGATCTACCCCGAGCCGAGCGAGGGGATCTTCTTCAACTACGACCGTCTCTACTGGGGTATCACGCCGCCCCGCGTGGCCGGCGTGGGCACGACGCAAGCGGGCAACTATCTGATCCCGTCAAGTCCGATCTCGCCCTTTACAGTTGCCAAGCTCAATAACGACAACATCATCGCCTCCGGCACCTCCGGTGGTGGAAGCATCATCGGCGGCCTCTATACGTTCGGTGCCGATCCCCTCCAGCTCGACCTCAACACCAGCTGGATGCGGACCAAGATGGCCTGGGGCAACCGTTACGAGGGTGGCTGGATCTACGACAACAATGGCGTCAACATCAGCTACTTCAGTATCGGCCAATCACAAAGCTTCGAAACCATGAGTGAATTCGCGGCCTCCTCGCCGACGCAGACCTTCACTCAGACGAGCACGACCGGCGGCGGCGGCACTGGCGGTGGCGGTGGCGTCGGCAACATCAATCAGTCGCTCGTGACCACGACAATCACGGCGGAAAGTCCGCCCCCCGACCACCTGATCGCCCAGAAGCTCACGCAGAGCAACAGCACGGAGATCCAGAGTGTCGGCGTGGCCGCGATCATCCGCCGCGAGCTTGGCAAGCGGGGCAGCGGCTCGACCGTGCGGTTTGGCCTGGGACCGCGATTCCTGCAGTTCGCGGAACGGTACAAGCTCGGCTACGAAAGCAACCAGTATGCCTTCAATCTCGGCGGTGGTAGCGGTGGCGGCGGCGGCACGACCGGTGGTGGCACGACCGGTGGCACGACCGGTGGCACGACCGGTGGAACAACCGGTGGAACAACCGGCGGCGGAACAACGGGCGGTCTCGGCGGCACGACGGGTGGCCTCGGTGGCGGCACGACTGCCGGCGGCCTGGGCTCGACCACGAGCACGATTGGCGGCGGCAACATTGGCGAAAGCTTCGGCACCGGCCCGGCCGGAAATACCCTGGGCATCACCGGCGTCGATACGCTGACCGGTATCGGTGCGGGTAGCGCCATGCAGACGGCCGCGTGGGAGACCTACACCAGCAACAACTTGGTGGGCCCGGAGTTCTCGCTGCTCTTCGAGTCGCAGCAGGGACGCTGGCTGTTCTCCAGCGAATTCAAGTTCACCGCCGGCTTCAACTGGCAAAACAACCTCTACCGAGGCGCCAACTTCCCGAACACCCTCGGGGCAGACTACCTGCGGGCCACGTTCACTCCGTCCACGACCTTCACGGCCGGCGGCACGACCGGTGCCGGAGCGAACAGTCCCACGACGATCAATGCTCCGCCGCTCTTCCTGCAGATCTACGGCGTAGGACAGAGCAACGCCACGAATGCCGCGGAGCACCGGTTCGTCTTCTCGCCGATCGGCGAGTGGCGGTTCGGCTCCCAGTTCCGCGTCAGCGAGGCAATCCGTCTGCACGCTGGCTACACCGGCATGTGGATGGCCGGCATCGCCAGGGCGTCAACGAACACGGGCTACAAGACTGTGAACGACAAGCCGTCGCAGTATGCCGAGGTAAAAGATCCGACCCAGCCGGCCAGCCAGACAAACCCATGGGTCGTGAAGACGACCGGCGTGCCGGGCAACCTGCCCAATCCACAGTACAACCGGATCGCCCCGGTATCGGGCGGCACGGAATACGTGCTCACCAACGGTCTCGACTTCGGCATCGAAGTGCGATACTAGCTTCACGAAAAACACGGCATCGTGCCGTTTTTTCTTGGCGACCGCAGGTCGCTGGCGGGAGCCGGGCGTCGTGCCCGGCGGTCGCGAGGTGCTGCGGGCTTGGCGGCCCTCCGGCCGCTGGCAATGAGGCAGCCAACCTGGTGGCCGGCGGATGGGAGTGGCAGAGGCCGACCGTGTCAGGCCACCGATACCGGACGCTGGGCCGACCGGGCGTAGGCCGGATCGATGCGGGCCAGTTCCTCCTGCATCGCGGCGACCGTCCGCCGGATCTGGTCCGGCGTGTGGCTCGACGTGATGAAGAACCGCAGGCGGGCCGCCCGTTCCTCGACCGCAGGATAGAGGATCGGTTGCACGCTGATGCCTCGGGCAAAGAGGGCCCGGGAGAGCCGCAGACTGTTCATCGAGTTGCCGAGGATGATCGGCACGATCGCCGAGCCACCGGACGGGCCGGTATCCAGGCCTGCCTCGCGGGCCAACTGCAAAAAGAGCCGCGCATTCGCATGGAGCTTGGCCACCCGCTCCGGCTGCCGCTGCAGCAGCCGCAGGGCACCGAGCGAGGCCCCGGCCGCGGCTGGAGGCAGGCCGACCGAATAGACGAAGCCGGGCACCGTGTATTTCAGCCAGCGGACGAGCGTCTTCGTTCCGGCGATGTAGCCCCCGCAGCTGCCGAAGGCCTTCGAGAGCGTGCCCATCCAGAGGTCGACGTCGGCGGGATTCACGCCAAAGTGCTCACCGATGCCGCGGCCCCGCGGCCCCATGACGCCGATCGAATGGGCCTCGTCCACCATGAGAAGTGCCCGATGCCGCTTGGCCAGGGCGATGAACTTCGGCAGTTCGGAGAAATCCCCGTCCATGCTGTAGATGCCCTCGATCACGATCAACACCCGGCGGTATTGCCCGCGCATCTGGGCGAGCAGCTTCTCAGCCGCGTCGAAGTCGTTGTGCGGGAAGGGCCGCCGCCGTGCCCCGGAGAGCACAGCCCCCTGGAGGAGGCTGTTGTGGGCCAAGGCGTCGTGCAGCACGAGGTCGCCAGGGCCAACAACGTGGCCGATCACGGTCTCGTTCGTAGCATGGCCGCCGACGAACGTCACCGCGTCCTCCGCGCCGATGAACCGGGCGATCTCCCGCTCCAACTCCTGATGGATCGTCTTCTCGCCCGAGACGAGCCGGCTGGCCGACACGCTCGTGCCGAAGCGGTCGATCGCTGCCTTCGCGGCCGCCGCCACCTCCGGCTCGCCCGACATGCCGAGATAGTTGTAGGTCGCCCAACTGACCATCTCCCGGCCGCCGATCACGGTGCGGTCGTTGGTGAGCCCCTCGTGGACGCTGAAGTAGGGATTCTCGAGACCCGCGTCGCGGACCATCGCGAAGTTCTGCTCCAGCGCACGCACCTCCGGAAACTGAGCGATGTCGTAGGCATCGACCGGGATCTCGGTTGTCGGTGGTGATGCGGTTACCGCCCCCTGCGAGCGGTACTGATCCTTGACCGGCATATGATCGAGGATCGCCTCGCTCACCTCGCGGCAGGTCTCGATCTGCGGGAGCACCTGCTCCGGGAAGCGGGCGCCGAACGACTCCTCGAGGCTCGCGACGATCTCCATCCGCTCGAGCGAATCGAGGCCGAGTTCGACGATATTGGTGTCGAGCGTGAGGTTGCCGGCCCGCTCCTTGGCGATGCGACGGACATGGTCGAAGACGGCCTGCACGATCTCCTGCGGCAGTTCGCGGTCTGCCCGGCCTGTGCGCGAGGCCTCTCCGATCGGTCGTTGCCGTGCCAGCCGCGGCTGCTCCGAGTTTGGCGTCGGCACGGCCGGCTGCAGCCAGCCGATGTGCTGATCCACCACCTCGAGCGTGCCGTCGAGAAACTGCCGCTTGCAGGCATGCCGCTGGATCTTGCCACTTGATGTCTTCGGCACGCTGTTGGGCCGCACCAGCACGATCGCCTCGACGGCGAGTTCGTGCTCGGTCGCCAGTCGCTTGCGGATCGCCTCGAAGGCGGCCGTCACCTCGGCGGGCTCCCGCTTGCCGCGTTCGACCTCCGCCACCACGGCCACCCGCTCGCGGCCATCCACGTCGACGGCAAAGGCGGCGATCGACCCGGCCCGCACGAGCGTGCTGGCCTCCTCGACGGCATGCTCGATGTCCTGCGGGTAGTGGTTGCGGCCGCGGATGATGATCAGGTCTTTGAGCCGTCCGGCCACGAAGAGTTCACCATTGTCGAAGAAGCCCAGGTCGCCGGTGCGGAGATAAGGCCCCGGATTGGGCTGCCACGTGGTCACTGCCTGATCAGGCGACGGCTGATCGGACTGCGTGAGCATCGCCCCGAAGGTGGCCGCGGAGGCGTCACCGCGGTTCCAGTAGCCCTGTGCCACGCTTGGGCCGCTCACCCAGATCTCACCGACCCGTCCGGGTGGCAGTGCCTCACATGACTGCGGGTCGACGATCAGCACGTCCTGGCCGTCGAGTTCGCGGCCGCTTCCCACCAGCCGCCGGACGGCCGGCGCATTGGCGGGCCGCACGACAGCGGCGCCGGTCTCGATCGAGGCCGCGTCGAACGACCGGACAACCGGCGGCTCGAACTTCATGCCGCCGGTCACCATCAGCGTGCTCTCGGCGAGGCCGTAGCAGGGATAGAACGCCTCACGGCGGAAGCCGCACGGCGCGAAGGCCTCGCAGAAGGCGTCGATCGTCTCGGCCCGCACCGGCTCGGCGCCGTTGAAGGCCAGCGTCCAACTCGAGAGATCGAGCGTGGCCCGCTGCTCAGGCGTGGTCTTCCGCACGCAAAGTTCGTAGGCGAAGTTGGGGCCACCACTGATCGTGGCCCGGTATTTCGAGATGGCCTGCAGCCACCGCAGCGGCTTCTGCAGGAAGGCGACGGGCGACATGAGCACGTTGAACTTGCCGCCATAGAGCGGCACGAGAATCCCGCCGATCAGGCCCATGTCGTGGAAGCTCGGCAGCCAGAACACGCCCGACTGGCTCCGCGTGATCTCGAAGGCCTGCATGATCCGCAGCGAGTTGTGGAGCAGGTTTTCGTGCGAGAGCATCACGCCCTTCGGCGTGCCGGTCGAACCGCTCGTGTATTGCAGGAAGGCCAGGGTGCTGCCGTCGATGTCAGGCCGTTCCCAGCGATCGGCCCAGGCTACGTCGAGTTCGCTGTCGACCTTCCAGATCAGATGTTCGAGG
>CANHYS010000075.1 GCA_947464585.1 Planctomycetaceae bacterium
CTGGCGATGCACGAGATCGCGGGAATCGTGACGGGCATCTTCGGGGGCTCTTGACCGCCCTCAAAGTTTCGCTCCGGCAAATCCGATAGAGCCCCTCCCATAAAAGCCCCCGGCGTAAGCCGAGGGATCAAGCTTCCATAAAAGCCCCCGGCGTAAGCCGGGGGATCAAGCCGGGTGATCTTGGCTGCATCACACCCACTCGGCCGGCGGCTCGATGGCATCGGCGGGCCGCTTCCCGGCGTCGATGCGGCCTGAACCGGCCAGCCGGCTCGTCGCCTTTACGGTCATGTCGCCATCACAGGCGATCTGACAAGAGAGCCGCAGGCCCTTCTGACCGGAGATCCCCTTGGCGGTGAGCACGTCCCGCTCGGCCTTCGCCATCGCGGCCGGTTCGCCCGCCACGAATTCGACGCGGCAGGTCGTGCACCGGGCCACGCCACCGCAGGCGTGCAACTGATCGACGCCGCACTCGTCCACGAGCGCATTCACCAGCCGCTTGCCGGCCGGCACCTCGAACGTACCCACACCCTCGACGGTCAGTTTCGGCATCTACATATCTCCTGAAGAGTGATTCGTCGTGCAAAAATCAGATCACAAATTAGATCTTCGCTGGCGCCGGCGGCACCGCCTTGGCAGGCTCGGGCTTCGCCGCCGCCGGCTGCGGTTTCGGCTGCTTGTCGTCGAGATTCGCCACCATGTCTTCATCGCTGACGGCCGACGCCACACCCTCGGTCGGCACTTCCAGCCCGGCGGTCCACACCAGGGCGTTGAGCATCATCCGACGGAAGTCATCGTTGGCCCAATTCTTGTGGAAGTGGGCTCCGGTGCAGCCGAAGCCGCGGCCCCCTTCGGGTCGCTCGTAGGCCCAGGCCAGCACCTCACGCGAGCCTTTGCCCTTGGCGGCGCGGACCGTGGGATTGTTCGAGTGCGGGCCATCCGGCCGCTCCCGGGTGTTGTCGGGCGGAACAGCCGACAGGATCGCCGTCACGCCGGTCATCGGCTCGCGAAACCGCATGTGGTAATACCACTCGTCGTTGGTCTCGAACGGCTTCACGCCCCGCGTGATCGGGTGCCCCTGGGCCAGCTCTGTCTTCGCCAGCGTCCAGTGCGGGTTCACCGACCAGTTCGGCTCGAAGTAGCCACCCGTCCAGTTGAGGAACTCAGGGCCACCCTTTTCCTTCGGCACCTCGACGGCGTAGTGCAGGCAGGCGATGCCGACGCCCCGCTTCGCCAAAGCGTCGATCTGGGCGAGACGGTTGCTCTGCAGCACCGGATGCCCGTTGCCGCCGTCGGCGAAGAAGAAGATGGCATCGGCATTGTCGAAGGCCGTCGGATCGGTCGGCCAGCCGCCGGTATAGGTGGCCGTCACGAGTTGCGGCCCCTTCGCCCCGGTCTCGAAGGCTGCGTCGAGGCATTTCTCGGCGAGCATGGTGCCAGCCCGATGTTCATGCTGGCCCGGACCGTGGCTCGGCTTGCCAGCCACCAGCACCAGCTTCTTCCGGCCGTCGGCCAGCTTCAGCCGCTTCAGGTGGATGTCCTTGAACTCCACCTTCATCGGCGGCCCGGCGTGCAGTTGCAGGGCGAGGATGCCCTCGGCCGCCCGCTTGCCCACCTGTTCGTCCACCGTCTCCGACATCAGCTGGCCGTTGATGAAGTGCTGAAGCTTCGGCCCGCGGGCAACGATCTTGTAGTCGTTCCACTCGCCCTGCTTGATCTTCTGCTGAAGGTCTTCGGTCTTCCCGATCGGCTCACCCATGGTCTTGGTGCCGTCGGCGGAGATCGCCACCCGTTCGCCACGCTTGGCGAGGATGCCACGGCCCTTCTCCTCGTACAGGATCCCGGAGTAGGTCGTGCCCGCCTCGAAGTCACCCTGGTAGCCGCCGACGACCGAATCGCCGAGATCCTTGCTGCGGTATTGGATGCCGCTGTTGCCGCCGGTGATCCGATACTTGAGTTCCAGTTCGAAGTCGTCGACGTTGCCCTGCCGCCAGGTCAGGAACGTGTTGCCCTTGGTGGGCTTTTCAGCCGTCGTCAGGCCGACGATCGCACCGTCCTGCACCGACCAGAACTCGGGCTTGCCCTCCCAGCCTTCGAGCGACGTGCCGTTGAAGATCGGCACGAAACCGGGATCGTCGGCGGCGACAGCCGTCGCACCACCTGCAAGGGTCACCGCGGTCATAAGCATCACGAGGGAAGCGGCCCCAACCCTGCGGGCACAGCGCAGCAGATTCACGATCACGACACGGTCCTCCAGAAGAAAGACGGTAACGGTTGCAGCCGTGTGGCAGAGTCGCCAGACGGGAGCCTAAAAGCCTAGCAGAAGGACACGGGATCGGCACCGCTTGAACGTGCTGCTACCAGCGTCTGCGTTTTTGGTTGCGCACCGCCGGGACGGCAGAAGTCTCGTCGCGGTGGCTTTTTCGCCATACCGCGTGGCGGTCGTGCCTTGCCCAGCAGGGGCGAAAAATCCAAAAGCTCCTCGAGCTTCCGCCGATCCCGGCTCACCGTTTTCCGTTCCTGCGAACACCCGCGTTGCAGGATGGCCATGCAGTGTCTCCAGACTGGCCGCCTGGATGGCGGCCTCAACGCCAGCCGACGGAGTCGGCCAAGCGACTGGCTGAGGACGGGCATCCGCCCGTCGGGCGGCAGGATGCCGGTGCAGCGCCTCTCCACTGGCCGCCTGGATGGCGGCCTCAACGCCAGCGACCGGAGGTCGCCAAGAAAAAATGGCCAGGATGGCCATGTTTTTCGTGAAGTCAGAAGGCGACGTTCTCGGTGCGGGCGGGGGCGGCATTCGAATCGATTGGCACTGGCAGACGGTTGGCCCGCACCGATTCGACCTGGAGCCCCATCAGGTCCAGAAACGGATCGATGGCCATCACCTTGATCCCCAGCTGCTTCGCGGCCTCCATCTGGCGGACGCGGTTTTCCTTCTGCTTGGCGTTCCAGAACTTGCGTGATGCAACCTGGCCTTCGGCATCGACGCCCTTCACCTGCGGCACACCGGCATCAACGACCATCGTCGTGGATGGGGTCACCGACTCGGCGACGGTGCCGCCGATCCGCTCCACGAGCTGTTCCAGCCGTTTCCTGTCGCTTTCAGCATCGCCACCAAACTGCGTGAGTCCGACGATCACCACCTCCAGCGGCGTGCCCGGCGACCAGAGGCTCGTGGCGACCACGTCTCCCGGGATGATGGGGTCACTCACCGAGTCCTGCCGCACACGGCAGCGGACCAGCGAGTCGCTCTCGATCGCCACCACCTCCACCACCGCCTTCTTGCTGCCGAGCTGCGGCTTTGGATCGGTGGGATTGTAGACGTTGAACTTCAGCCCGGTCCGCAGGCCCGTCGTCCGCCCGACGGAGACCAGCACCGTGCGGTCGAGCTCGTTGACCGACAGGATGCGGCCGTCGAACCCGTCCACGCGGTCGTCCTTCGGCGTGGCCGCGAGCACGGTGGCTTGCAGGGCCGGGTCGGCCACCCGCAGTTGCGCGATGATCTGGTTGAGCCGCACGATCGTCCGCTCGCGATCCCGCATCTCGTCGAGCATGAGAGCCACGCGGCGTTCGTTGCTTCCCGCCTCGGCCGCTCCCTTGTCACCGCCACCCGCTGCCGCGTCGGCCGGCCAGTTCTTCGCCCTCTCGGGCGAGAGGTAGGGCTTGCCCTTTGCAATCTCCTCACCGAGCAGCTTGAGGCGTTTGGCCTGGTCTTCTGCGGCCGACTTCTCAGCCACGAGCTTGTTTTTCTGGTCGGTGTTCTCTTTTTCGTAATCGCTCTTTTGCTTCTGCAGATCGTCGAGCTTGTCCTGGGCGTCTTTTCTCGACTCGGCCAGCTTCTTCATTTCCGCATCATGTTTCTCGGCAAGCGCCTTCTTCTCGGCGGCGAAGCGATCTTTTTCCCCCTGGAGGCTGCTCATCGCCTCGTAGTGCTTCTCGATCGAGGAGGAGAGCCAATCCACGGCACTCTCGTACGTGGGCTGCTCCAGATACTTGCCGTAGACATCGTCGATGGCATCCTGCTTCCGCGCGAGGATCTCAGGATTGGCCATGTCTTCCGGAAAGCCCAGCACGTCCTTCACCAACTCGAGCCGATTTTTCTCGGCCTCCAGACGCTTGGTGTTGGCGTCGCTCGCTTCCTTCTGCTTGGCCTCCATCAACTTCAGGTTCTCGTCTGCCTTCTTGAAGAAGAGATAGGTGGTGACGGCCAGCACGAACGTGAGCATCACGAACACGATCAGCGCGATGCTGAACGACTGCACAACGCTCGAATTGTTGGATGCCATTGGCGGCTTCTTCCCCGAGGCTCTGGCGGTTCTGACCCGGCGAACCCCCGCTCAACATCGTCGCCGGGAGCCGTGGTGATTCACGCCCCCCGGATTGTACGGGTCAGGCAAGGCGTGCGGCTGCGCCGGCCAACTCGTTCCAGGCCACGGGCCGGCCTGATTCGGCCGCCATGCTCCCCATGACGGCCATCCACGTGCTGCGACACATGGTATCGCCGTCATGGACGCTCCGGCCCGACAAAACGCCCCCGACCAACGCCGCGATGGCTGCGGAAAACCGGCCCGGCCCCGGCTGCGGCATCGCCGTCCAGTCGTGCCGGCCGGCGAGAACGCCACGGACCAGATCGCAACTCCCTGCCGAGGCGACCACAGTCTCGACAATGCGGTCGCCGGCCCGCTCGCGGCGGTCGATCGAGGCCTCGATCACGCGGCCGTCGGCGAACGTGTAGCGGACCGCGGTAGATGCGGGGCAGTCTCCGATCGCCCCGGTTGCCCCGTTGTCGTGAGCCCCGTTGGATGAGCACACCGAACCGGCCATGCCCTCGGCCATACCCTCGGCCATGAGCGGCGCGACGTCGCCCATGATCCAGACAGCACGGTCGATCGCCTGCACGTGCTGTTCGACGAAGTGGCCGCCCGAGAATCGGGCGAACGAGATCCAGTTGCGGAGGGGCCATTCGCCAGACTCGCGTCCGATCTCCAGCGGCTGTCGCCACGGCAGGCCGATGGCGGCGTGGGCCTGGACCAGGCGGGGCCTGCCGATCGCGCCGTCGTGGATCCTCGCGACCATCTCCACCATGCGGGCATCCCGACGGAAGCAGAAGCCCGACACGAGCGAGAGCCCGTTGGCCCGGCTGCGGGCCGCCGCTGCGGCAGCCCGCACGACCCCCGCGGCATCGATGGCCACCGGCTTCTCGCAATAGACATGCTTGCCGGCGGCCACCGCAGCCTCCAAATGGAGCGGCCGCGTGTGCGGCGGCGCGGCGAGCAGCACGATATCGACACCGCTGTCGATCACACGGCGGTAGGCATCCTGACCGACGAAACGCTGCGCAGCAGGACAGTCAAACCGTTCCCCCGCGGCTCCAAGCACCTCCGCCGAAGACGCAACCTGATCCGCGAAGACGTCGCCGAGTGCCACCACCCTGACCGCGGGATCGGCTTCAAGAGCCTGCAATGCCGCACCGGTGCCGCGGCCACCGCATCCCACCAGACCGACGCGGAGCCGCTGCTCGCCGGCGGCAAAGAGTCCGCCTGTCGGCAGCGAGACCACGGCGGCACTCGACGCTGCCACAGTGCCGCCGAGGAACGACCGCCGCGACGTGCCGCGTGGGGCCGCGGGGCCTTGGGCATCGGTGTTCGCGGAGATCGAGGAGCTCCCGAGGGTCATGAGGGCGGGCGCGGGCGTTTTGGGTCGCATGTCGCAGTTCTCCGGAGCGGTGGGGGCAACGAGGCCACGCAGGTCGTCGCTTCTCGTTTGTCGCGTCTAGTTTATGGAGGGGGTCAGCCGCCACGCAAACCGGCTCGCCTCAGCGTGCTCCGGGCCGCAGCCGCGTCATGTACTTGAACAGCGGCTCCTCGAGATCCTTCGGCGACGCCCCGAACGCGGTCTTGAAATCACCGAGGCGCTCCTCCTGGGAGTCGTCGGCGAGGGGTTCCTTGCGGGAGATCGTCCGCAGGTAGTCGACGAACGCAGCCTTGCGTGTCTGCGCCAGGAAGAAGGTGAGGGCCCAGGCTCGGGCGTAGGCGTCGAGCGCCTCGTCGGGACGGCGGAACGGCTCGTCGCCCAGCACGATCTGCTCGAGCGCGCCGGCGCGATGGTGCGCGAGAAACCGCTCCAACCGCGGCGTGTTGACGTTGCCGATCCCCTTCCAGCCGCGGTCACTGGCAAGATCGGGCGTTTCAAAATAGGTGGCCACGCCTTCGCTGAGCCAGAGTGGGACGGGGGCCAGCCGCTGGTGGAGTCCCCCGTTGAAGGCCATCTGATGGGTGGCCTCGTGCACAAGCGTGGCGACCATGCCCGACGCTTCCGGGCTGCCGAGAATTTCGAGTCCAGCCCGCGCCGCGGCCTGGCCGGCAGGCCGCGGCAGGCCCGCGCTGCCGGTGAGGTCGAACGTGGTGATGCGGTTGGTCATCAGGTTGTAGTAGCCGACCACCCGGTCGGTGGCGGCGCCCAGATCGCGGGCCGCAAAGGCTTCGTACCGTTGCCTGTCGGCGAAGATCACGACCAGGAGCGGCCTCGGCGGCGGCGTCATCTCGATCCCCGCCTGCTTCCAGAAATTGGCGAAGGCGTCGTGGAGCCGCTCGAAGAGCGCGGCGCACCATTGGGCATAGGCTCGCGAGGTGTCGAAGCAGATGCAGTAGTGCTTGGTCACGAGCAGGTCGAAGCCCGGCGGGAGTTCGCCGAGGATCCTGCGACCGAGGTCCCGTGGCGATTCCACCTCGGGCCGAGCCACTGGTGTGCGGGAGAGGATGGCGGCTGGCTGCACCAGTTCCAGCCTTTCGTCGGCACGTTCAAGCAAGAGGCCGCCATCGACGGCTTCCACGACCACGACCCCCTCGACCTGCCGCCGCCCGCCGTCGCCCCGCACCTCGACCCGTTCCACGGGCCGCGTTTCGGCCCGCGGCTTTCCACCCTGCTCGCCACGGCTGTGCCCGACGAGCACGGTTAGCAACGTCATGCCCACCATCAGTCTGGGAATACGGGACATGCTCGACTGCTCCGGTGACGTCGGACGCCACCATGCGAACAGGTTTGGGCGGGTGGGGAAAGGCGAACTGGGAAAGAACGTGGGGATCGGCAGGCCGCGGTTCGCCCCTCTCCGGGAACATTTGATCTGGCTCCACCCGTTCCGGGGCGATACGGTCTCGCCCTCAGGCCGGCCCCCCAGACGGCACCTCCCCATCAGGTGGTGACGATCCATGACTGCATCCGCGTCGCATTCCTCGTCTGTCCCGCGGTTTCGCGGCGTGGTTCTCGTGCTGCTGGCATCCCTGATGCTCACGGGTTGCGCCAGCTGGAGCCCTTGGAGTCGTCGTGACAAGTCCGTCCGGGATCAGGAGAAGTATGGCTTCACTGCCGACACTCGGATCAAGAAGCTCGCGGAACGCTCCAAGACCGTGAAGTCTGAGTCGACCCAGAATCAGCAGGAATTCACGCAGGATCTCGTCCGCATGATGCTCGAGGAGCACGATCCGCGTGTCCGCAGCAAGATTCTGGAAACCGCGGCGGAATACGACACTGCCGCCGCCACCGCCATCTGCACGGGCGCGATGCAGGATCCGAACGAGATGGTGCGGATCCGGGCCTGTGACGTGTGGTCCAAGCGGGGCGGAGCCGACGCGGTTCAGCTCTTGGCCACGCGATTCCAGACCGACACGGATCTGGATGTGCGGCTGCGGGCCCTGAAGATGCTGGGCGAACTGAAGGACAAGCAGGCGATCCCCGTGCTGGCGCGGGCCCTTGAGGATGGTGATCCTGCGGTTCAGTATCGGGCCGTGGCATCGCTCAAGCAGGTCAGCGGCCGCGACCTCGGTAACGACGTCAACGTCTGGCGGGAATGGGCCGTTGATCCGGAGGCCCACAAGGCCGAGTGGTCGA
>CANHYS010000076.1 GCA_947464585.1 Planctomycetaceae bacterium
GCTCGCTCGACCAGTTCACGCCGCTTGACGGCGGCATCGGCCGGCGAAGCATCACACGGGTGTCACACCGGCCGGTGCTCGAGGGACTGCTCGAGTGGGTGCACGCGAATGGATGCGCGCCTGAGTATGTGCGACAGACGATCCCCTGCTCCGACGCGGGGATCACGATCGAGCGGTTCACGTGGGGGGCGGGTGCTGCGGGCAGCGAGGTGGTCTTGTATCGCCTGGAAGGTGGCGGCCACACGTGGCCCGGTCGGGTGCCCGATTCGTTCTTTCTCGGCTCCTCCGCACTGTCGCTCGACGCCAACGCGATCATCTGGGGGTTCTTCCAGCGGCATCCGCTCGCCTGACCCGCGGCAGCTGAGCTGGTGGTGCCGTCGTTGTCATGCCGAGAGCAGTGGTCAGGCCAGAATGCCCTTCACCACGTGGCCATGCACGTCGGTGAGCCGGTAGTCGCGGCCCTGGAAGCGGTAGGTGAGCCGCTCGTGGTCGACGCCGAGGCAGTGCAGCAGCGTGGCGTTGAGATCGTGGATGTGCACGGGATCCTGCACGATGTTATAGCCGTAGTCGTCGGTCACGCCGTGGACGACGCCAGGCTTCACGCCGCCGCCGGCCAGCCAGATCGAGAAGCAGCGGCCGTGGTGGTCGCGGCCGTAGTCTTCCACGAGGCCCCCCTGGCCATAGACCGTGCGGCCAAACTCTCCCGCCCAGACGACGAGCGTCTCGTCGAGCAGGCCGCGGGCCGCGAGGTCCTCGACGAGCGCCGCCTGCGGCTGGTCGATGTCGCGGCACTGCTTGGGGATGTTGCTCATCAGATTGTTGTGCTGGTCCCAGCCGCGGTGGTAGAGCTGCACGAACCGCACGCCCCGCTCCACCAGCCGCCGCGCGAGCAGGCAGTTGGCGGCGAACGTGCCGGGCTTGCGGCTGTCAGGGCCGTAGTGATCGAAGGTGGCTGCCGACTCACCCGAAAGGTCGGTGAGTTCGGGCACCGAGGCCTGCATCCGAAACGCCATCTCATACTGCGCGACCCGCGAGGCGATCTCCGGATCGCCATTCCGCTCGCGCTGGAGCGTGTGCAGCTCGGCGAGGCCGTCGAGCATGCTCCGCCGCAGCTGCCGGCTCACGCCCGGCGGGTCGTTCAAGTAGAGCACGGGGTCGCCGCCGCTGCGGAGCTTCACTCCCTGGTGGCTCGACGGCAGAAAGCCCGAGCCCCAGAGCCGTTCGAGCAGGCCTTGGTTTGAATCGGCGCCGCTGCCCTGCGAGAGCATGACGACGAACGAGGGGAGGTCGTCGGCCTCCGTACCGAGGCCGTAGCTGAGCCAGGCGCCGAAGGAGGCGCGGCCCGGCTGTTGCGAGCCGGTCTGGATGAACGTGATCGCGGGATCGTGGTTGATCGCCTCGGTGTGCATGGAGCGGATGAGGCAGAGCTTATCGATCACCCGACCGGTGTGCGGCAGCAGCTCGCTGATCGACGTGCCCGACTGGCCGCATTGGCGGAAGCCGTATTTCGAGGCGATGACTGGAAAATTCTTCTGGCCTGAGGTCATGCCGGTGAGCCGCTGGCCCATGCGGATCGAGTCGGGCAGTTCGGTGCCGTGCTGCGACACGAGACCGGGCTTCGGGTCGAAGAGTTCCAAGTGCGAGGGCCCTCCCGACTGAAAGAGATAGATCACCCGCTTCGCCCGGGGCGCGAAGTGGAGCGCGGGCAGGGCCGGCGACGCGATCGCATCCCGCGAGAGCAGCGACGACATCGCGGCCATCGAGGCGGCCGTCGCCGAGCCGCCGAGGAAGGCGCGGCGGCCCAGCAGCGTGTGCAGGTGCGCCAGGTCGGGATTCAGTTTTTGGAGATCGTTTCGTCGAGGCATAGGAGGGTGCTCCCCACGACCGTCCAGGCGGCCAGTTCGTCCGGCGGCAGCGGGCAGTCTTGTGCGTCATTGATGGCGACGAGCCGCCTCGCGGCCTCGGCATCGCCCTGAAAATGTCGGCGGAATTCGTTGAGCTTCGTGAGGAGCAGATCGATTTCCCGCGGCGCGGCATCGCGGGCCAGCACGAGCCGGCAGGCATGGGCGATGATTTCGCGGTCACGGCGGGCTGGATCGCCTGTCGACGCGCTGCCGCGGTCGGCGAGCGCGACGGCCCGCAACGCCACGCCCCGGGCTGCCTCCACGTAGGTCGGATCGTTCATGAGCACGAGGGCCTGGAGCGGCGTGCTCGTGCGGCTGCGGCGGATGACGCAGGTCTCGCGGTCGGGGGCGTCGAAGACGGCCAGTGCCGGTGGCGGGCAGGTCCGCTTCCAAAACGTGTAGAGGCTCCGCCGATGGAGGCCGTCGCCGGAGTCGGGCACATAGGTCGCCTGATGCAGCACAGACACCTCCTCCCAGAGGCCGGCCGGCTGGAAGGGCTTCACGCTCGGGCCTCCAACGCGCTCCACGAGCAGTCCGCCCGCGAAGAGCGCCTGGTCGCGGACCATCTCGGCCGGCAGGCGGAAGCGGGGTCCGCGGGCGAGCAGCCGGTTGTCGGGATCGCGGACGAACGCCTCCGGGGCCGCCTCGGCTGCCTGCCGATAGGTCGCCGAGAGCACGATCGACTTGAGGATTGACCGCATGTTCCAGCCCCCCTCGATGAGGTCGCTGGCAAGATGGTCGAGCAGTTCGGGATGTGTGGGGGGCGAGCCCTGGGCGCCGAAGTCCTCAACCGTCTCGACCAAGCCCCGGCCGAAGAGCATCTCCCACCAGCGATTGACGGCCACGCGGGCGGTGAGCGGATGCCGCGGATCGACGAGCCAGCGGGCCAGCGCCAGCCGGTTGGCGGCGATGCCTGCGGGCAACGGCGGCAGCCAGGCAGGCACGCCCGGCTCGACAGCGTCGCGGGGCTGGTCGTATTGGCCGCGATTGAGCACGTGAGCCTGCCGCGGCGTGTCGAGGTCGGCCATCACCATCACGCGGGTCGTCCGCGCATTGATCGACTCGATCCGTTCCTCGACCTGCTTGAGCCGGGCGGCCGTCGCGTCGGCCTCCGCCTTCGTGGGCTCCGGCTGGCTTGCGTCTTTCGCCGGCAACGCCGCCTTCAGCTCGGCCTTGGCCGTGAGCAGCGCGGCCAGTTCGCTCTCGTCGGCATAGTTTCGTAGGGCGATCGTCGGCTCTCCCACGCGGACGAGCTTCTTGCTCGCGTAGGCCACCGGCGGATCGGGGATGCTGTTGAAGAAGGCGAAGAGCCGGTAGTAGTCGCGCTGCGAGATCGGATCAAACTTGTGGTCGTGGCAGCGGGCGCACTGGAGCGTGAGCCCCATGAAGGCGGTGGCGGCCGTCTGGATCCGGTCGGCCACATATTCGACGCGGTATTCCTCCGGGATGATGCCTCCTTCGGTCGTGAGCACGTGGTTGCGGCCGAAGCCGGTCGCGATCCGCTGCGGCCGGCCGGCATCGGGCAGGAGATCGCCGGCGAGCTGCTCCACGATGAAGCGGTCGTAGGGCATGTTGCGGGCGAAGGCGTCGATCACCCAGTCGCGCCACGGCCACTGCGTCCGCTCCTCGTCGTTGTTGTAGCCGTTGGTGTCGGCGTAGCGGGCGACGTCGAGCCACTGCATCGCCATCCGTTCGGCATGCCGGGGCGACGCGAGCAGCCGATCGACCACCTGCTCATGGGCGTTGGCCGACTGGTCGGCGAGGAACGCGGCTCGCTCGTCGGGCGTCGGCGGCAGGCCGGTGAGGTCGAGCGACACCCGCCGCAGCCATGCCTCCCGCGAGGCTTCTGCCGCCGGCGTGAGCTTTTCCTCGGCGAGACGGGCGAGCACGAATTGATCGATCGCGTTGCGGGGCCAGCCGGCATGCGGGCCGGCGGCGGGAACGGGAACCGGCGGACGCTGCACCGGCTGAAACGCCCAGTGGGGTTCGTATCCGGCTCCTTGGGCGATCCACTGCTGGAGCAGTTCGATCTGCTGCGGCGAGAGCGGTTTCTTGAAGGCCGGTGGCGGCATGACCGTGTCTGCATCGGTCGACGTGATCCGGGGCACGAGTTCGCTCTCGGCGATCTTTCCGGGCACGATCGCCCGCATGCCGGAATCGAGCGCCGCGATTGCCGACTCGCGGAGATCGAGCCGCAGCCCGGCCTCGCGGGAGTGTTCGTCGAGGCCGTGGCAGTTGAAGCAGTGGGTGGCGAGGATCGGCTGGATGTCGCGGGTGTATGAGAGCCGCCGCGAGGTCTGGTTCGCGTTCGCGGCCGGGGTTGCGTCCGCGGCCGGCGGCATGAGGCCCATCCCTGCGACCCTGTCGAGCATCCGTCCGGCGACGAGCTTCATGCCCGCGTAGTTCCAGTGGTTGGGATCGCGGAGGGGGGCGTCGAGCGTGTCGACGGAGGAGGTGCCCGGCACTTTTTTGCACAGTTCCTCGATGGCGGCGTTGTAGGCCGCGTAGCGAGGCATGAAACGTGTCATCACGATCGGCGTGTCGCCGCCGATCTCCTGCCGCAGTCGGGCCAGATGCTCCTCGACGGCCGGTTTCCATTGCTCCACTGGCGTGCCCGCGATCGCGTCATTGATGCCGAGCGAAAAAAGGATGACAGTCCGCACCTGCTCATCCGCGAGCAGTCGCTTCGCCGCGACGAAGCGGGTGCGAAACGTCTGAAAATACCTGCCGTCAGCCGCCCATTCCGCGATCCTGCTGCCCCCCTGGCCGGTCTTTACCAGGTAGACCGGCAGGCTCCCCTTCGGCATCCGCTCGGCCCTGTTTGCCAACTCCAGTTCGAAACCGTGTGTTTCCGTGGGCTTGAGCCCCGTGTGGCCCAGCAGATTGTTGGTGCCGATGTCGAGGGGCCGGAAGACGAGCGCGTCGTTGTCGAGGATCTGCACCGCTGAACGCGTGGCGAGCTCCTCGGTGGTAGCCTCGGAGTTGAGGGCGAATCCGCCGGAGTTGCTTTCACCCGTGATGATCACGAGCAGCTTCGGCCGTCGCCCGCCGTCCGCCGGCTCTTCGGCGCGTGCGGAGATAGCACCGACCGTGATCAACACGGTCGCGAGCGTCACGACGACCAGATGGTGCAGCATGCGTTCAATCATAGGACGAATAATACCAACGGCCGGGGCTCGCTGTCAGGCTCGGTGATCGGGGTAATCAGGCCGTCGCGTCGAGCAGGCCGCGCATGTAGCCGACGGCGAAGAGACGGCCCTGCATGTGGTAGCCGGCCAGTTCGTTCGACTCCCCTTCGAGGGTCGGCACGTGGTCGGGCCGGGCGGGGCCCGTGAAGCCGATCTCACGATAGGCGCGGATGCAAGCGGCCATGTCGGTCTTGCCCGTGTCGTCGAGCGTCCGGCCGAGATGCTGGGGATAACGAGCCACGACGTCGGTCGCCCCCATCTGGGCGGCGAGCCGGAGGTTTGTGTCGGTGTGCGGTATGCAGGCGAGTGCGATGCGCATGGGCGGGACTCACGAGGCGTGATCGATGCGTTCAGGAAAACTCCCATGCAAGCCCGAAGCGCAAGCGAGGGAAAGACGGGCGCAACGCCCGCTACGATAGCCGCATGGTCCGTTCGGACAGGTGTGCCTGCGCCCGCTTTCGGTGCGTCACACGCCACGCGGGATGGTGGTCATGCCCGGAGTCCCCCGGCTTCCGCCGGGGGCTTTTATTCGGATGCGATGCGGCGTCACTCGGCCTTGAGGTCGAACGTGAGGTCGCGGGTCGGGCCTGTCACGTCGACGGTGAAGCCCGAGGTCTCGATATTCCCGTAGCGTTTGGGAATGTTCGACTTGTTGGCCTCCGGCGAAAACGGGTCGCTGGGCCGGTTGGAAGGATCGATCGGCTGTGGGCTGACGATGCTACACCTTGTAGGAGCCCTTCACGACGCCGGGGAATGATTCCGCCGACGCAAGAGTGAACGAGCCGGCCTTGATGGTGGCCATGGCGCTATGGCCCTCCACCCGCGGTGGCTACCGCGTTGGCACCGACCCGCGGCAGACGTTCGACGCTCAGGCCGGCGACTTTCTGATCATGTCGCCGGAGTGCGACCATGCGTGGACCACGAGCGACAGCCCGCTCGGATGCCGCGAGGGCGTGTCGGCCCACTTCGCCCTCTTCCGCCCGCCTTCAGTGCTCCAACTGCTCCTCCGCTATCGAGAGGTGCAGCCGCACTACAGCCTGCTGCGGATTTCCGACCCAGCGATGCTGCGACGGATGATCCGCTGCTTCCGGCAGATGGAAGCGATCTGCAACTCGCACTTGCCCAATCGCGTGGCGCTGCAGTTCAACCTGCTCGAGCAGGTGCTGCTCTGGTGCCAGGCGGCCCAGCATTCCCGGCACGATGCCACCGACAGGCGGGTGCAGAAGGCGATCGAATTCATGGCGGGCAGCCTCGCGGACGAGATCACGATCGAACAGATCTGCCGGGCGGCGCGGGTGTCGCGGTCGCAATTGGCGGTGCTGTTCGAACGGTCGCTCGGCACCTCGCCGATGCGCTACCTGGAAAAGCTCCGGATCGATCGGGCCAAGCAGCTCCTGCGGCTGAGCAACCAGAAGTTCGCCGGCGTGGCCACGGCCGTGGGCTTCTGCGACTCGAAATACATGGCCAACCGTTTCAAGGCGGTGGTCGGCGTGACGCCCAGCGAATACCGCAGCAGCTGCCGCGCTGAGCACGAGGGCCGGTAGGAAGTGTGCACGGGGCAAAGACTGGTGTTATGGCCAGCAGGGGCACGCCTGTCCGGTTGATCTTTATCGAGATCCGACGCATACGAACCCCCTGCACAGTGGTGTGCATGCGTCCGGTGATGGTGTGTGAAAAGCCGCCGCAGCAGGCCGCGAGTCACCGCAGCGGCAGATTACACTCGCACATTGGAGGCATGCACGGATACGGTCACGTTCGCCTTTCTCGCGACGGCGCCGCGAGCAGCCTCGCCCAGGAGTGTTTCAGGCCATGCTATCCACAATGCTGCACTGTCCCGCCATGTTTCGTCCGATTTCGCTCGTTGTGCCTGTCCTGCTCATGCTGTGGCCCTCCCCTGCCGTGGCAGACGATGAGATCACCAAGCCGGCAGACAAGGCTGAAGCGGAAGCCACGGAAGGGTTCAGGAGCGTCGGGTTCTATCTGCACGCCGGCTGGGTCTACCGGCATCCGTTCGCGGTTCGCAGCTGGACGCCAGACGACTATGCCGGGATGTTTCGGCTGCTGAAGGGTTTTGGATACGACCGGGTGATGATGTGGCCCGTCGTCGAGGCGATCCCCATGCCGCTCTCCGATGCCGACAGGGCGTCGCTTGTCGCCTTTCGCGACACGATTGACGCGGCGAGAACGGCCGGCCTCGAGGCCTGGTTGGTGCAGGCGGCGAACCTGACGACCGACCCGTCGGTCGCCGCGAAGCCGTGGCGGGACCGCGTCTTCCCGGCCGGAGCGAAGACGATCCGACTCGACAATGCGGCCCAGGCCGAGCCGTGGCTTGCGCACCGGGCCACGATGATGGCGATTCTGAACAACGCCGATGCCTACGTGACCATCGACGGCGATCCGGGCGGCTATGCCAAGGCCGATCCGCAGGACTGGGTGAAGGTGTTTTGCGCTGACCAGGCGACCATCGCGGCCCACGGCACTCACCCCGACCGCCAGAAGGTGATCCCCTGGCTGTGGTGCGGCTGGGGCACGAAGGGCGTCTGGGCGGAGCCGATCCGCCCGTTCCTCGACGCGGAACTCGCCGCGATCAAGGAAGGCTTATCAGGCGAATGGGAACTGCTGCCGGGCCGATCGCACCGCGAGGGCTGGGCCAACGGCCGCCTGCCCGTGCAGGCGACCGCCGATGCCGGGCTCCTCGATCGGTCGACCATTTTTTGCTACGAGGCGATCGAGTTTGAGCCGTCGATCCCGCAGGCCAAGCTCCAGTTCGA
>CANHYS010000077.1 GCA_947464585.1 Planctomycetaceae bacterium
AGCGTCATCCGTCGCGGCTTCAGCACCGCCACCAGGTCGTCGAGGATCCGGTTGGTGACGTTCTCGTAGAAGATGCCTTCGTTGCGGAACGCCTGCAGGTACAATTTGAGGCTCTTGAGTTCGACGATCAGGGCGTCCGGCACATAGCGAAACGTGAGCGTGCCAAAATCGGGCTGCCCCGTCTTCGGGCAGACCGACGTGAACTCCGGACAGACGATCTCGATTTGATAGTCGCGACTGGGATTCTGGTTGGGAAAAACTTCGAGGTGGTCGCGGGACGGCGGGGCTTGCGTGGCTGGTGTGCTCATGATGAACGGAAGTCTGCCATGAAACGCGACGATGTGAAAGCTCGGCCGAAAGACGCCGCGGAGACAGCCACTCCATCGGCCGTCGTGCTCCTTTCAGGCGGGCTCGACTCGGCGACCGCCGCCGCCTGGGCCACGAGCAGGGGCTACAGACTGTCGGCCCTGTCGATCGACTACGGCCAACGACACCGCTGCGAACTCGATGCCTCGCGGGCAGTGGCTCGAGCCCTGGAAATCCGGGATCACGTCATCCTGCCGATCGATCTGGCAGCCTTCGGCGGCAGTGCCCTGGTCGATCCGTCGATGCCCGTGCCGAAGGACCGCTCCGATGCCGACATCGGCCACGGCATCCCCGTCACCTACGTGCCCGCGCGAAACACGGTGTTTCTCAGCCTGGCCCTCGCGATGGCCGAAACCCGTGGCGCCGCGGCGATCGTGCTGGGCGTCAACGCCATCGACTACAGCGGCTATCCCGACTGCCGTCCGGAATTTCTTACCGCCTTTCAGGAGGTGGCCCGACTCGGCACGAAGTCGGGCGTCGAGGGGCGGTCAATCGAACTCGTCGCGCCGCTGGCCACGCTTTCGAAGGCGGAGATCATCCGGCTGGGACTGTCGCTCGGCCTCGACTACGGGCTGACCACCAGCTGCTACGATCCCGACGTCCGCGGCCGCCCCTGCGGCCGCTGCGACTCCTGCCTCCTGCGCGCGGCCGGCTTTGCCGCCGTCGGCGCGACCGACCCGCGGGCGAGCCTCTGACTCTTGCTCCAGTCACACCTCACGAACCCATTCGCCATGCGCATCGCCGAGATCTACGCGTCGCTGCAGGGCGAAGGCCTGCTCGCCGGCACGCCGAGCGTGTTTGTGCGGACGAGCGGCTGCAACCTCCGCTGTCACTGGTGCGACACGCCCTTTACATCCTGGGAGCCAGTGGGCGAGCAACGGTCCGTGGCAGATGTCGCGGCTGCGGTCGCCGCGCTCGGCCGGCGGCATGTCGTGATCACCGGCGGCGAACCGCTGCTCCTGCCGGAGGTGGCTGAACTGTGCCACTCGCTCCGCGGCGATCGGATGCACATCACGATCGAGACGGCCGGCACGGTCTTCCTCGATGCGCCGGCCGACCTCATGTCGATCAG
This sequence comes from Planctomycetaceae bacterium, assembly GCA_947464585.1. Next base: position 1,439 of record CANHYS010000077.1, read on the forward strand.
TCCGAAGCTGGCCTCGTCGGCGCCGCCGGCCGACACACCCGGCAACTGGGCGGCCCGCCACGAGGAATCCCGCCGGCGGGACGACGTGATCCTCGCTCTCATGGCCGGCGGCAACTACCAGCTCAAGTTCGTCATCGATTCCCCAGAGGATCTCACGGAAGCCCTGGCGTGGATCGACGACCTCGCCGCGGCACGGCCCGTGGGCGTGGACCGCAGCCGGGTGCTCTTCATGCCGCAGGGCAGGGGACCCGAAGAACTCGCCCGAACGACGGCGTGGCTGGAGCCCGAGTGCCATAGCCGTGGCATCCATCTCGCGCATCGCTACCACATCGAGTGGTTCGGCCACACACGCGGGACGTGATTCACGAAAAACGTCGGCCCCAGCACGGACGCCACGGTTCGGGGCTGCCCACGCCCCGTCGCCGGACGTTCGCTACGGGCATCCTGCCCTTCGCTCACTCGATGCTGACTGCGCTCCGGCATCCTGCCTGCGCTTGTCAGCAACGCCGGCTCTCGGGGCATGGCCAGCCCCTCACGGATGATTCGGAGTGGCATGGCATCGCCTTGTGCCGCGAGTCGCCACAACGGCACCACCCCGACACAGCCTACTTCGCCGGCGCAGGCGCGTGGCCGCGCGGACCGAAGGCGAGCACCGTCGCGGCACCAGCTGCGACGACCAGAAGCCCCGCGAGGAAGAAGGGGCTCAGCGATTCGGGGCTCGTCTTGGCCATGGCCAGCGAGGTGAGCGTGTTGATGACCGGGGCGCAGCCGAACACCACTGGCATCACGGTGAATGGCTTCCCGCCACAGGCGAAGGCGAGGATCGTACCGAGCGCGCCCAAGGCGCCCAGCGAACCTGCGGCCAGACTCCACGTCAGACCGCGGACGTCCCACGATCCGGTGTCCCCCGTCGGCCCGAGCAGCGCCAGCGGCACCAGCACGGCGATGAGAAAGTAGGAGACGCCGATGCAGATGAGCGGTCGCAGGCGGCTGCCGCCCATCGCAGCCTGGCCCTTGTGGAGCACCGGACCGTAGGCTCCCCATGACAGCATCGCCATCGCCGCCGACAGGAGCACGCCGAGTACATGCTCAGCCTTGCGTTCCAACTTCCGCTCGACCCGCTTCGCCGTCGCCTCGACCGCGGAGCCGCCTTCCGCCCCGGCGTCGGCCATGGCGGCCTGGGCCGGAGGGGAGTGCGGCGGTGTCTGCGGCTTGAAGATCAGCACGGTGGCCGCGCCGGTGATCACAAGGATCAGGCCCGCGAGGAACGGCGCCTTGAGCTGGTCGAACGCCCGGTTCATGGTCGCGTTGATGAGCGTATTGACCACCGGCGCCCCACCGAAGACGAGCGGCATCACGTAGACCGCCTGGCCGTGGAAGACCCTCAGTGCGAGGATCACGCCCAGCGCTCCCAACGCGCCCGCGGCGCCGGCGATCAGACTCCAGATAACGCCGGTCCGTGTCCATCCGCCCTTCTCGCCGCCCCGGGCGAGAATCGCCGAGGGCACGACGATTGCGATGCCGAAGTAGGCGAGCCCCACGCACATGAACGCTCGCAGCGCCGAACCGAGTAGGCCGCTGCCCTCGTGGAGCACGGGTCCATACACACCCCAGCAGAAGGCCGTCAGGGCGATGGCGGCGAGCATTCCAACAAATTGCAACATCGAACGTTCTCCAGGGGGGCGAATCAGGCAGGCGGAACGGGGGCTCGAAACCAAATCATCGATCGATGTTCACGACATCGGCGAGCCGGCGTCTTTCATCAACTGGAACATCCTACTCCCCACATCGTCCACCGTGAGCAGACGCATGCAATCGTGGTGCTGGAGCGGGCAGACACGCCTGCCGCAGGGAGAGCAGGAGAGTTCGAGCCGCATCTCCACGAGATGCCGCTGGTCAGAGCGACTGAGCCGTGGATCCATGGGCCCGAGCAGCACGACCGTCGGCGTGCCAAATGCCGCCGCGATGTGCCGGGGGCCGCTGTCGGTGGTGACGAGCACATCGGCCCGCCGCAGCACCGCCTTGGAGAGGCCGAAGGGGAGCTTCGGTTCGTCGGCCAGGCTCTGGACCGCCGGATGGTTTGCCGTGCGCACGAGTGCGCGGGCCTCGTCGCGGTCGCCGGGGCCACAGTGCACGAGCACGCGGGCCCCGGGCAGCCGGTCGATCGCCAGCTTCGCCAGCGCCGCAAAGCGATCGCCCCCCCAGGACTTCGAGGGACCGTAGGCGCCGTTATCGTTGAACACGATCAGCGGTCCGACGGACCCCGCGTGTGCCGCGGGAAACAGCCGGCCCATCACGTCGTCGGCCAGCGACTCGTCGGCCGGCGTGGTGGCCAACTCCAGCGTGAGCGGCTGCCGTGGCACGCCGATCCGCGCAGCCAGGTCCATCGCATGGCCAGCCAGCGACACAGGCTCGACGCGAAACCACGAGCCTGGTGACCACGGGGACAGCCCGCCCTTTCTCGACACCGCCCGCGGAGCCGCGAGCGGATCGGTGAGGAGCCACCGCCGCCCATACCTGGCGAAGCCGACTCGTCGCCGCGCGCCGCCGGCCCAGGCGAGCGCCGCCGAGGAGAGCGAGTTGGGCACGATGACCGCGATGTCAGCCCGATCAGCACGGAGCTGCCGCGTGACCGCCCGAAACCGCCTCGCAGGATCGCGGCTGTGACGGTCGTAGAAGACCAGCCGATCGAGCCACGGCGTGCCCTCGAGCAGTTCCGCGAACATCGGCTTGGCCACACCGGTGATCCGCGCCGATGCACCAAAATGATCGCGGACCGCGCGGAGCATGGGCGTGCTCATCACGAGGTCGCCAACCCACCGCGGCAGAATAACGACGATATGCATGGGGCAGACACTACCCCGACAGCCAAGAAAAACTCAAACGCAATACGGGCCATTCTCTCTGGCCCGGTCAACCGGCCAGCGGCTATGGCCGGCTCAGCCGGCCTCCGCGAGGACTTTCCCCGGCTCGAGCCGGACCACTCGTTTGGCAGCCGCGAAACCGGCGATGACAGCGGCCGCGAGCGTCAGCCCCCAGGTGCAGGCGATCCAGCCCACGGGCACGCCGGCACGGCCACCCGCAAACGCGGGAACGAGCGCAAGGCAGCCGGAGAGCGTGCCCACGGCAAGCCCCAGAGCCACCATGAGCAGCGTCTCCAGCACCACGACCAGCCGCAATCTCGCTCCCGTAAACCCGACTGCGGCCATCAGGCTGAGGGCCCCCCGTCGCTCGAGCACGCTCTGAAACTGCACGGCGGCCACGCCCGCGGCGCCCAGCACGAGGCCGAGCGTGCCAAGCGCCTGGAACCCAGCGAGGAATGTATTCTGCACCGCCTGGAGGCTGCGAAGGCGGTCGGTCGTGCGTGTGACCGTGACGCCCGCGTCGGCCCACGCGGCGGCAATCGCCCCCGCCACGCGGCCGGTGATCGTCTCATCGGCGGCGCCGGCATCGACGAGCGCGAGGGCATAGCCTGACGCTTGAGGAAACAGCCGTTCGAAATTCCTCTCCGACACGATCAGGAAGCCCTGCAGGATGCCCGGCTCGAGCAGGCCCACGATTTCAAACAGGGCGGGCCCGCCATCGACCGGCAGCTCAAACCTTGCTCCGATGCCGCCAAGCTTGAGCGCCCACTGCGCCGTGGCCTGATCGATGATGACGGGAATCGCCGGCCTCGTCGTGTTCTCCGGCCCAGCCGAAGCAGAGCCAGCCTCACGGTCGAGGAGCGTCCATGGATTCGCGTGTTTGCCTGGTACCTGATCGACGAACCGGAATCCTCCCCGCTCGATGAACGACGCTCCCACGCCGAGTACGGTCGGCTGGGTGGGCGCGTAGAGGTTCACGCAACTGGCGTCGTCGCCCGCGGACGACCTGATCCTGGCGATCGTGCAGGCGGAGAGCGACGCGCGATCGGCGTCGGAGAGGCCGAGCGACTCCCGCGCGACGGGATCGGCTGGGTCGATGCCGGTCGGGCTGCCAAACGTGGCCATGAAGGTCCAGCCACCGGTGGGAGCATCGCGATCCTGCGGCCGCTGCGGCGGATGGACCGCAAACGACGAGACTGCCACGATCAGAAATTCAGCGCAGGCAACGATCGCCGCCACAGAAAACGCCCGTGACCGCGCGTGCGTGAGTCCCCGCCACGCCAGATCGGACAGCGTGCGGAGCGGACGACGGCTGCCGATCGCGGTCCGCCCCAGCAGCAGCCTCACGCCGGCCAGCAATCCGGCCAGCGCCGCAAAACCGGCGGCGAAAAACAGCCCCACCGCCGCCTGCGGATCGGCGCGACGCGCCCACCATGCCAAAGCGACGGCCAGCGCCGGGCCAACCGCGGCCAGCCCCACGACAAGCGGCCCAGCCCGCCCACGGACCGTCGCCGGCTCACCCCCTCCTGATTTCAGCATCGTCAGTGGTGGCAGCCGGGCGGCCCGCCAGGCGGCTGCGGCCGCCGCGACGAGCGACACGGCAGCAGCCCCGATCGCCGCGGGCACGAGCGTCCGCAGCGAAGAACCGGCAAAGGCCTGCGTCCCTCTGGCAAACACCACACTCGATCCGGCCGCGACGCCGGTGTTCCACGCCTGGGCCAGCCAGTCGAGCAGCAACCGCGCCCAGAGCGGCCCCAGCAGCGAGCCGACCACCACGCCGCCGACCGCCGCCAGCCCCGCCACGAGCACAAGCAGCCTGGCCACCCGGGCAGCCGGCCAGCCAATGGCGGCGAGGATGCCGATGTCGCGGCGGCGAGCGGCCACCAGCAGCGAAAAGAGCAGCCATTCAAGCAGGAGCCCCGAGGCCACGACGAAGCTCGAGAGCGCAAGAAACAGGCCGCCGAACGGCGTCGACCCCCGCGCCGCCGCCTCCGCATGGGCCCGCAGCGGCACCACCCTCATTCCCATGCCGTCGGCTCGTATCGCGTCGGCCAGGGCGGCACGCGTCGCGTCGGCCACCTGCACTGGCTGCTCGGGCATGTGCCATGCCGTCGTGGCACCGAAGCGACTGCCGGCCAGCCGCCGCGCGACGTCAAGCGAGACGAAAGCCTTCGGCGTCGCGCCGTACGCCTTCCAGTAGCGATCATCCTCGTCGTGCGGTGGAACGGTGCGAACGCGGCTGCGGTCGAAGGGGAAGGGGGGATCCCAGTCGGCGATCGAGGCCTCGTCGGTAATCCCCTCGACCTCGGGCACGAGATCCCGCGCGACGGCGGCCCCGCGCATGCTGGCGATGCCGCTCACCTTCAGCGGACACGCCGCCTCCTCCACCCGGCCGTGCAGCGTCTCCGGCAGGAAATACTGCAGCATGATCGAATCACCCACCGCCACCGGCACGCCCTGGGAAGCGAGATCGTCAGCCATCCAGCGGTCGATGACGATCTCATCGGGCCCCGGCATCGCGAGCAGGCCGCCCTGTTCATCGACGAGATCGCCAACGGGCAGGCTCGTGGTATCGATTCCCACGACGGTCGAATACGGAATGCTCGCCGCGGCGGGTTTGCCATCCACCAGCGGTGTCATCGCATTGGCGAGGAATGCGAGTGTGGGGCGGCCACCGATCGGCCCGAGCACACGCTCCGCGGCGCGGTCCGCCGCCGGCGGAAGCAGCAGCCGCCGCGAGCTCAGTCGCCAGGCTCCGCTGCCCGCCGGCGTGTCGAAGACGAGCCCAACATCGTTGAGCGCAGGCTTGACCGCCGCCTGCAAGATGTCTGCATCATGCGTAGCAATCGCATCATGCGCCGCGGCAGCGTTGGTCCCCTTCGCGTGGTCTGCGGCGGCGCGGCCACTGGAAGCGACGGAGAGCAGCACGTTGGCAGAGGGCACGGCCCGTCGAAGGATCGCCTGCGCGGTGGCGAGCGACGTGACGGCCAGCCCGCCGGTCACCTGCGTGGGCCGGAGCGAGAAGTCTCCGAGGCCCTCGGCCGGCAGCACCTCCGCCACCCGCAGCCGCCGGCTCCACGAGTCGGCGGTGCGGCGACCCAGCGGGCTGTCGGCGGGCACGTCACCCAGCTTCGTGATCCGGAGCACGATCGCGTCTCCCGGCCGCGCTCCGAGGCTGTCGGCGAGCACGCGATTGATCGCCACGGTGTCTGCGGCTGGAACTTCTGTCAGCGGAACAAACCCCAGCGAATGCAGGTCGTCGCAGGCCAAAAGCGTTGCCCGCGCAGTTCGGACGGCGCGATCGCCGGTAGTTCCCTCGAGTGCCACTTCCATCACGATCGCTGGCACGATCTGATCGGCGGCAGCACTTGCCCTGGCGGCCTGCGACCGCAGACGGCCCGTGGTCTCGTCCGCGAGCTCTGCGCGAAAGAATCCGTCGGAGAGCACCGCCGCCTGAATGCCACCGAGGCGGGCCAGGGCCAGCTGCCGCAGTCCCTGCGTGAGCGCATCCCCCACGCCCAGTGCCCCGGCGATGGTCGCAGCCACGATGCCGCAGGCTG
>CANHYS010000078.1 GCA_947464585.1 Planctomycetaceae bacterium
ACGTTCAGCGGCCACGTCCTGAAGCATCCGCTCCGAGAAGGGCAGCCCCTGTTGTCGATTCAGCTCGCACCGACCGGGCAGGGAGCCCAGCCGGCCGCTGAACCGACGACGTTTCCGCCACCAGCCGCCTACACCAATGCCAGCACGCCGCAGGCGCCTCGTACAGAAGGTGATATCTGGTCGCCGGCAGAACCTGTCACGACTCAGGCGACTCCTTCCTCGCAACAAGCGGCTCCCCAAGCCGTTTCGCCAGTGGCAGTGCAGCCAGTCGCAGCAACTCCGCCGACGACATCCCTCGCGATCGCTCCATCCATCGCGCCAGCTATCGCAGCGGCACCCGTAGCCACACCAGTCCAACTCCCAGCGCAGGATACCGTTTCGCCGCAGGAGCCATCGGCCCCAACGGAGCCGGTGGCCGTCGAACCGACCGCAACCGTTGCCGCTGCTGACGGACCTGCGATGGCCACCGATACAACCGGGACCGGGCCTACCTCGACCAGCTCGACCAGCTCGACGAGCGCGGATGTCGGCGCTGCCATCGCGGCGGAGGCTGCCGTCGCGGCGGAGGCTGCCGTCGCGGCGGAGGCTGCCGTCGCAGCGGAGACCGAAGTCGCTGAATCGCCCACACCAGCAGAGCCCGTCTCCGCGCCAGCCACCGGACCCCAGCCGCAGGCTGGGCCTGAGGCCACCGCAGCAGCCGATGTTGCTCCTCCGGCGGCGCAAGTTGCAGTGAGCGACATGCTGGAAACGGTCGTCGCCAAGCCGGCCGCGCCCGCGGCGCCGACGCCGGCGCCGGCGCCGCTCGCAGTGGCGCCGCCGACACCAGCCGCTCCGGTGACCATCCCGCGGCCCACGCACCTGCGGTATCTCGTGGTTCCGGAGAGCATCGCCGTACAGGCAGATGCCTCCTTTGCGGCACGTCCCGCGGCCCCAGAGCAGCCTGTCACAGAGCCGACGCAGACCGCTCCACAGACCGGATCGCGATCGGGATCGAACGCCGTTCGCCCCCTGCCGTCGACCACGTCGGCCGATCGCAGCGGCCAGGGCAGGCCGTCGCAGAGCGGACCGCAGGGCAAGACGCCCCAGCGCCAGGGACGCCAGGCACAGCCCGCCGGTTCTGGAACGCCCGGCAACGCGGCACCACAGCCGCGACTGGGAGCAGTGATGTTTCCGAACCTCTCCGCCGGGATCAGCGCCATCGATGGACAGATCCGTGGCGGCCAACCGTCACAGGCTCAGGGGCCGAACGCTGCCCAGGCACGGCCGCTCATGGCTCGATGACGATTTTGCCCGACAGACTGCCCGTCCCGTGAATCGTGGCGGACTCCTGCAAGGCATGAGCTTCGGCGACACGATCCAACGGCAAGACCCTGTCGATCAGGGGCTTGAACCGGCCAGCCGCCATCCAGCGGTTGATGTCCACTGCAGCTGCAGCCTGGCGCGGGGCGGTGGCCTTGAACATCACGAAGCCGAAGAGCCGGCAGCCCTTCACGTAGAACGGCCCCACAGGAAAGGCCGGCCGCGCGTCCCTGCCGGCCATGATCACCATCCGACCCCCTTCGCCGAGCATCGCCACGGCCTGATCGAAAGCCGGGTCCCGCAGCGTTTCCCAGTAGACATGCACCCCATCGGGCGCAGCTGACCGCACCGCATCGACCAGGTCGCTGCGGTGGTAGTCGACCACGACATCAGCACCGAGATCGCGGACCCGCTCGCACTTTGCCGGCGAGCCTGCCGAGGCGATCACGCGTGCCCCGAGAGCCTTGGCGATCTGCACGACCGCCGAACCGACACCACCGGAACCACCGTTGACGAAGATCGTCTCGCCGGGGGCGAGCATGCAGTTGCCGACGAGCCCCAGGTGGGCGGTGATCGCCACGAGCGCCGCCGCGGCGGCATCGCGATCGGAGACGGCATCGGGAGTGCGGTAGAGCCAGCATTCGTCGACCGCTGCCAACTCGGCACAGGTTCCCTGACGGCCGAGGAGTCCCTGGTTCGATCCCCACACCCGCATGCCGGGCCGCAGGGTCTCCACTTCTGGCCCCACTGCCACCACCTCGCCAGCCAGGTCGCAGCCGACCACGAAGGGAAACGGGAGCGGCATGGCCACGGTGCCCGCCCGCACGTAGGTATCGATCGGATTGACGGCAGACGCGCCGATCCGCACGAGCACATCCCGCGGCCCGGGCACAGGATCGGGAAGCGAGCCGACGTGGATCACGTCTGGGCCACCGGTCTGTGTGATGTATGCGGCCTTCATGCTGTCGTCAGCTGCGTTTGCCGGATGCGAGGGCCGAAACTCCGGCGACCGCAGCCGCCAGCGCACCCAGACCTCCAATGGCGTAGAGCGCCCTGCTCATGCCTTGAGCGAAGCGGGCACGCCGCTGAACGTCGACCTCGCTACGCATTGGCATTCGATCCACGGTCGAACGGGCGTAGTCATTGAGGGAGCGGTAGAGCGCTGCGTCGTCTCCGGCCTCGATGTTGGCGCGGATCATCGAGACATCGAATGCCGCCTTCGGCGTCGATCCCACCATCGCGGCGGTTCCCCAGGCCAACGCCGCGCATGCCAAGCCTGCGAGGGCCACTGCATGCGGCAGTCCCCACCGCGTGGACCGCCCTCCGGCTGCCTGGGATTTGAGCTGGAGTTGGTTCAAATCCCGGAACTTTGGCACCTCGTTGTGCCGGCCACAGGATGGACATTCCACCTGTCCCCCGGCCTGTCCCGAGACCACGTCGATCTCGCAGGCACAGCCCGCGCAGGGCAGCAGAAAGACTTTCTTCGCACTGTTCATGATCTGGTTTCCGCAGCGGGCTCGACTCCACCCAGACACGCCCCATGCACGCAGAGCTTCTCCCGCCGATTTCTTTTACCATTTCAGGCCGCAGGCTCGAATCGTCGGCGATTTTCCTCGAAAAATTTACTGGCTTTTCTCATCCGACAGGGGCATAATCTTGAGCCCTCCGGAGACCCCACCCATGCAACAGCACCCTGCCACCGTCCCCGGAATTTCGCCCCAGATCGCCCATCTTGCCGGGGGGTGTGCCGAGGGTGGAAATGGCGCCGCGGTTCACGTCCCTGGCCGAAATGTGGAGCCTGGGTTTTGGGGCCGGTTTGACCGTGGGGATGTGGGTGGAGTGCGGAACCCGGCGGAACGGTCGGCCACGGAATTCCCGACGCTGGATTTCCGTGGCACTTGAATCACACTCGCGACACTCCGAATGATGCAACGGGTGGTTTGTCTGACTCGTTTCCTCTGACTCGTTCCTGATTACTGCTTGCCTGAAGATTGACGATTGAAGACCGAAGATCGATCCACGAAGGAGCTTTGCCTTGTACGACTCGCTGCTGGATGAACTCGAGGACGATGTTGTCTCCAATCCCCAAGAGGTTGAGGAGCTCGCCGACAAGGTCGTCGACGCCGAAGAGGCCGATGCCGACCTGCTCGTCGATGATGCCGACGCAGCCGTGATTCCCGACGCCGAGATCGAGGCGGAAGCGGAGTCGGAGATCGAGGCGAGTGGCGAAGGAGAAGATGTTCTCATCGAGCAGGTCGAGAACTGGTCTGATGATCCGGTGCGGATGTACCTGACGCAGATGGGCGAGATCCCGCTGCTGACCCGCGCCCAGGAGATCTACCTCGCCCGCCAGATCGAAACCACGCGGGCTCAGTTCCGCGCCAAGCTGCTCGAGTGTGAATACGTCTGTCAGCAGGCGTTCAAGGTTCTCTCCCGCGTGCATCGGGGCGAACTCCCCTTCGACCGCACGGTGCAGGTGTCGGTCACCGACCGACTCGAGAAGGAGCAGATCCTCGGCCGGCTGCCGCACAACCTGCGGACGCTCGAGGTGCTGCTGCGTCAAAATCGTGCCGACTATCGCATCTCGCTCTCGAAGAAGAGGAAGATGGTCGAACGCCGCGAGGCATGGGGTCGCCTGGGCCACCGCCGTCGCCGGTGCGTGCGTTTGATCGAGGAGTTGGGCCTGCGGACCCAGCGGATCGAGACCATGATCCCCACGCTCGACAACTTCGTCGTGCGGCTGAAGGAACTGCGTAGCAAGATCGAGGCCCACCGCCGGACAAAGCAGCCGCCGACTGGTCGGCAGAAGCTCGTCGACGAATACCGGGCCATTCTCAAGGCCTGCCAGGAGACGCCCCGCAGCCTCAAGCGGCGGATGGACGAGATCCGCGAGATCTACGCCCGCTATCAGAAGGCGAAGCGGGGACTGTCTGAAGGGAACCTGCGGCTCGTCGTCTCGATCGCCAAGAAATACCGCAACCGCGGCCTGTCGTTCCTCGACCTCATCCAGGAAGGCAATGCCGGCCTGATGCGGGCCGTGGATAAGTTCGAATATCGCCGCGGCTTCAAGTTCTGCACCTATGCAACCTGGTGGATTCGGCAGGCGATCACCCGCGCGGTGGCCGACCAGAGCCGCACGATCCGCATCCCGGTGCACATGGTGGAGACGATGTCCCGCGTGCGGAACGTCGCCCGTCAGCTGCTTCAGGAATACGGCCGCGAGCCGACGATCGAGGAGATCGCCGCCCGGGCCGGCACACCGGTGGACGAGACGCGTCGAGTGACGGCGATGAGCCGCTACCCGATCAGCCTCGACCGCCCGGTGGGCAACAGCGAAGACAGCCACTTCGGCGACCTGCTGCCCGACACCGGTGCCGAGAATCCGGCCGTGGGTGCCGCTCAGGAGATGCTCCGCAACCGGATCGCGAAGGTGCTCAAGAGCCTGAGCTACCGGGAGCGGGAGATCATCAAGCTGCGGTATGGGCTGGGCGACGGCTACAGCTACACGCTGGAAGAGGTGGGCCACATCTTCAAGGTGACGCGTGAGCGGATCCGGCAGATCGAGGCCAAGGCCGTCCGCAAGCTGCAGGCTCCGGCCCGCAGCGAGGAACTCTCCGGCTTTCTGGATTAAGCGCGAAACACGGCTATCTTGGCCGCCGACTTCACACCCGCAGGGGCCATGCATGGCCCCTGCGGGCTTTCTTTCGGACTACCGAAGCCTCGCCTTCCGGGCGAGGCGAACGTGTCCGCCACCCCGCGAAAGGAACTCGATGATGCATCGCGCACTGCCTACCACGCTTGTCGCTCTCCTGCTCGCCGTCGGCCCGACGCTCCATGCTGCGGAGCCGGTCGCCTTCCCCCGCACGACGATCGACCTCGGCACGGTCGTGACCGATCTCGACAAGAGCGTCCGCTTCTACACCGAAGGCATCGGGTTTCGTGAGCTCAAGGGCTTCGACGTGTCGGCCGACCTCGCCGCGGCCGCCGGTCTCACCGACTCCAAGCCGCTCTCGATCCGCGTGCTCGTGCTGGGCGAGGGCCCCGAGGCCACGAAGCTGAAGCTCATGCAGGTGGCCGGCACGTCGCCACGCACGGGCGACACCGACTTCATTCACTCCCACACCGGATTCCGCTACCTGACGATCATGGTCGCCGACACCAACGCGGCGGTCGAACGGCTGGCGAAACTGGGCGTGAAGCCGCTGGCGAAGTCACCCGTGGCGTTGCCTGAGTCACTCGCTCCCGGCATGGCTCTCACCTGCGTCCGCGACCCCGACGGCAACATCGTCGAACTGGTCGGACCGCGGAAGTAGGCGATCGATCCCCCGGCTCACGCCGGGGGCTTGTATTACGTCGCAACGCCACCGCCGCATACAAGCCCTGAGCGCAAGCGACGGGATCTCCCAGGCTCACCATCCCCCGGCTCACGCCGGGGGCTTGTATGGGAACGGGATCTTGCCGGCCTGCTCCAGCCACGCGATCACCTGATCGGCCAGTTGCTCCGCCGGGGTGGCCGCCGAGTCGACGACAAGCTCGGCAGCGAGCGGCTCCTCGTAGGGATCGTCGATGCCGGTAAAGCCTTTGATCTCGCCAGCCCGGGCCTTCTTGTAGAGCCCCTTGGGATCCCGGCTTTCACAGACCTCGAGCGGAGCCCGCACGTGAATCTCGATAAAGTCGCCCGGCGCGAGCATGGCACGCACAGCGTCGCGGTCTCTGCGATAGGGGCTGATGAACGCCGTCAGCGTGACGATGCCCGCCTGGGCGAAGAGTTCGGCCACGGCGCCGATTCGGCGGATGTTCTCCTCGCGGTCCTGGGCGGCGAATCCCAGGCCAAACCGCTTGGCGAACTCGTCGCCATGCCGCTCCCGCAGGAGGCCGGGAGCCGCGTTCAGACCCAGCCGCACGTTGTCGCCATCAAGCACGAAACTCCGCACCCCACGGTTGTGGAGGCGGTGATCGACCAGATTGGCCAGCGTGCTCTTGCCGCAGCCGGAGAGCCCGGTGAACCAGAGCACGCAGCCGCGATAGCCGGCAACCCGCTCGCGTTCGTCGCGACTGACCGCGTGGGCGTGCCAGCGGACATCGACCGTTTCGTCCCCGTGGTTTTGCCCGCTTTCACGGCTTTCGTTTGACTGGCTCTTCGTCATCGGCCCACCATCCTCCTTGCACACCATGCCAAGACTACACGCCACATCTGGATTCCATACCGCGACTGGCCGGATCACTCCCAGCCGCCCAGTTTGACCGTGCGTTTGAACCGCTGAGGCTCATCGCCCGGGTTGCGTCCGCCGCGTTCGATGTCGAGTTCGAGGGTGTCACCCGGTCCGCGGCGGCCCACCAGATCGGTGAGCGACTCGAAGTTGGCCACCGGCTGGCCATCGATGTGAAGAACAATGTCGCCGATCTGGATGCCCGCGTCCGCCGCCGCCGACCCCTCCTGCACATGCGTGAGCAGGCAGGGGCCGATCACCGACTGGCCCGCCACGCCGAGTTTTCCACCCTTCCGCACGTCGATCTTGGTGTCGGGGAGCTTCTCGGCAAGGGCCGTCAGTGCCGCGTCGCCGGCACCTGTGCCGTAGAGCTGCAATTGCTCCACGCTCCGCAGTCGCCCCAACACGGCCAGGCTCGCGTCGTCGAGCCGCACGCCGTGCACGCCGACCTGTGCCACGTTGCGCAGCCGGGCGAGCAGCCGCAGGTCGTCGCTCTTGCCCGTCCACGACGCATTGAAGAGGACGTGCATGCCACGCTGCCCGCTGGGCAGGAATCCCTCCGTGATGACCGCGCCCAACGCTTCGAGCCGTGCGCGGGCCGCCTCGGCGAGGCCCAGGGTGTGAAAGTCGAGCGTGGCCTCGGCCATGCCAGCCACGGCAGCATCGGAACCCTCGGCAAGGTCCTCGAGTGCTCGTTCCGCGGAGGCGGCCAGATCGGCATCCTCGCCGGCCAGCATCTCGCGCAGGATTTCGACGGCCCGGCTGCTCACCTCCAGGTCACCCCGGCGGATCGCCTGCCGCAGTGGCTCGATCGCGGCAGGGCCGGCCGCGGCGAGGCTGCGTGTCGCCGCCTCCCGCTGCGCAAACTGTTCGGCCGCCAGTTGATCGATCCACCCGCTGATCTGACCGGCATCGGGCGGTGGAGCCGGCTCCTCTGCCACAGCCAGCCCGGCGGCGATCACCGCCGGCAGGATCAGCCAGACATGCCTGGCGTTGACGGTAGGGAAGAAACGGAGGACGCGCATCCCGCAAATATAGCACTGCAGCAGGTACCGGCACCTCGAGGAGGTCGAAAACACTACGGGGAGCCGGGGATCGGCGGAAGCTCGAGGAGCTTGGGCGTATCCTCGCCTCGCGACGAGACTTCTGCCGTCCCCGGCGGGGCATTGCCAGCGTTCCCGGGGGTACACTTGCTGGAACCGGTGCACGCCCGCCGGTCCCGCCCGAGCCACCGCCCGCCATGTCCCTCTCCATCACCACCGACCGCACCCCGCGGCCACCGCTGCCGACGACCCGCGCCGAGATGCTCGCGCGGGGCTGGGAGTCGGTCGACGTGGTGTTCGTCAG
>CANHYS010000079.1 GCA_947464585.1 Planctomycetaceae bacterium
GATCGCCTTCGTGACGGATGCCGGCAAAAAATATCTCTATCGCTCGATGACGAACGACGAACTGGCCCAGGAACCGCGATCGTCGGCGGTCTATCGCGAAATGCTGCTGCGGAACGGTCTCGACGAGCGGCTGCGGCTGGAGGCTGTCGAGGCGATGGCGAAGGCCGACAAGACGAGCGTCGTGAAGGTGGTCACCGATGCGTTGGCTGCGCTCGACAAGAAGGAGGGCGAGGTCGATTCAAACACCGTGTTCGACCTGATCCGAGTGCTGCTCGGCCGGCCGAAGCAGGAACTGGTCGAACTCCGGGGCGACATGGAGCGGCTGGCGACCAGTGCGAAGCGATCGGTGATGCGTCGGATCGGCTACGTGGGCCTGATGAATATCGACGCCTTGCAGGCGGACGCGACCGGTGGCGATGCGAGCGCGAAAGTCTGGAAGCTGGCGAGCGACGAGCCGCGTCGGCTCGTCGACCTCATCGAGGCGCTGCCGCTGGTCGGCGATCCGGCCGTGCGGACGAGCCTCTACGAGCGGATTGTGCCGCTGCTCGATGCCCAGCCGGGCCAGGAGCAAAAGGTGCCCGGCACGCTGGGCCGCTTCGTGCGGATCGAACTGTCTGGCAAGAAGACGCTCACACTCGCCGAGGTGGAGGTGTTTGCCGGCCCGAACAACGTGGCCCGCAAGGGCAAGGCATCGCAGATCAACACGTCCAACGGCGGCGATGCCGGCCGCGCGATCGACGGGAATACCAATCCTGCCTGGGAGAAGAACGGCCAGACGCACACCACCGAGGGCACGGACAACCCCTGGTGGGAGGTCGACCTGGGCAGCGACCAGCGGATCGAAAGGATCGTGATCCACAACCGCGAGGGTGCGCTCGCAGGACGTCTCAAGGACTTCACGCTCAAGGTGCTCGACAAGGATCGCCTCGAGGTCTTCAAGCTGGAGAAGCAGCCCGCGCCGTCGTTGGCCGCGGAGTTTGCGCTCGTCAGCGAAGCCGATCGGATCGCGGTCGCGGTAAGGCGGGCCGCCTTCCTCGCGCTGGCGGGCGTTCGCGGCCGCGAGACCGAGGCGTTTCAGAAGATCGCTCCCTTCGTGAAGCAGCCTGGCGATCGCGAAGCCGCGATTCGCGCACTGGCCGCGATTCCCGTGGCGAAGTGGCCTGCCGAAGAGGCCGCGCCGCTGCTCGACACGCTCGTTGATGGCATGAAGCAGGCCTCGTCGGAGGAGCGGTCGAGCGACGCCGGGCTCGCTGCCTGGCAGTTTGCGGAGAATCTCACCACGCTCCTGCCGGCGGCCGAAGGGAAGGCCCGTCGGAAAGTGCTCGCCGACCTGGGCGTGCGGGTGGTGAAGATCGGCACCGTCTACGAGCGGATGAACTACGACAAGGAGACGTTCGCCGTGCAGGCCGGCAAGCCGGTGCTGTTCGTCCTGGAAAATGTCGATGCCATGCCGCACAACTTCGTGATCGCGAGGCCGGGCAGCATGCAGACCGTCGGCGAACTGGCCGAGAAGGAGGCGCAGAATCCGGCGTTTGCGAAGCAGAACTTCGTGCCGAAGTCGTCGGACGTTTTGGCGGCCAGCACGCTCATGCAGCCCCAGGGCTCGCAGCGGGTCACGTTCACCGCACCGACGCAGCCGGGTGTCTATCCCTACGTCTGCACCTATCCGGGCCACTGGCGGCGGATGTTCGGCGCGATGTATGTGGTGGATGATCTGGAGGCCTATCTCGCCGATCCAGCGGCCTATCTGGCCGCGCACCCGCTTGAGATCAAGGACGACCTGCTCAAGGACCGCCGGCCGCGGACGGAGTGGGCGCTGGCCGATCTGGAGGCGAGCGTGGCGGCCATGGAGAAGGGCCGGTCGTTTGTCCACGGTCGCGAACTGTTCCGCACGGCCAGCTGCGTCTCCTGCCACAAGATGGGCGACGCTGGCAATGCCTTCGGCCCCGAACTCGCGAAGCTCGAGGCGAAGATGACGCCGCTCGAGATCA
Organism: Planctomycetaceae bacterium; assembly: GCA_947464585.1. Next base: position 1,992 of record CANHYS010000079.1, read on the forward strand.
CGAAGCACATCCTGGAGCCGTCGCTGAAGATCGACGAGAAGTATCGCTCCACGACGCTGCTCACCGACGAAGGCCGGTCGATCACGGGCCTGATCGTTGAGGAGACGCCGACCGAGGTGGCGATCGTCGAAAATCCGGTGGCCAAGGCCGACCCGGTGCGGATCAAGAAGAGCGACATCGACGAGCGGAGCACGTCGCCCGTGTCGATCATGCCGAAGGGTCTGCTCGACAAGCTGACACGCGACGAGGTGCTGGACCTGATCGCTTACGTGTCCGCCCGCGGCGAAGAGAGCAACTGCTTCTTCAACCCCGACGGCTGCCCGCACCACGGCAACAAGTAGAGCGAATCCCCCGGCTCACGCCGGGGGCTTGTATGGAAGGCGGAATCCCCCGGCTCACGCCGGGGGCTTGTATGGGAGTGTGCATACAAGCCCTGAGCGTAAGCGACGGGATCCCCTCGCTCACCGCGCGGCGGCTCCGGGTGTGCGTGCTGAGAGCAGTCCCAGGTCGAAGGCACGGGCCACGGCCTGGGTGCGGTCGCTGGCCCCGAGCTTCTCGATCACGCCGGCCACGTGCGCCTTGGCCGTGTGTGTCGAGATGCCGAGCAGCCTGCCGATCTCGGCATTCGTAAACCCCTCCCGCATGAATGCCACCACCTCGATCTCCCGGGGCGTGAGCGAGATGCCGGCCACCTGTTGCGTGGGCCGGGAATCGACGATCGTGTGCTCGCTGACGGGCCGCCCGCCCGCGTGCACCGAGCGGATCGCAGTGAAGACTTCGCTGTGACGGACGCTCTTGGTGATGTAGCCATTGGCACCCGCGGCCAGCGCCCGGGCCACGTCTTCCGCGGAGTCCGACGACGTGAGCATGAGCACGCGGGCCTGCGGGGCGATTGCGCGGAGCCGTCTCAGCGTCTCGACGCCATCGAGTCCGTGCATCGTCATGTCGAGAAGGCAGACGTCGGGCGTGTGCTGCTGCCAGAGCCGGATTGCCGCCTCACCGTCATCAGCCTGGGCCACTACTTGGAAATCGGGCTCGGTGCTGAGGAGGTTCGCGAGGCCCGCCCGCATGACCGGATGGTCATCGACGAGCAGCAGGCGGATGCGGGAGGTGAGGTGCATGGTGGAGGCGAGCGGCTGCGGCGGCTGGGGACGGGCCCATCGTCTGGCTGCATGCGGGGGCCCACCCTCTTGCTCGATTATCCGCGTTCAACAGTCGAGATGCCAGTAGCCAAGTGGCTAATGGACGGTAGCGGTGGTGGCGTGGTGCGATAGCAGTCCAGGCGTGCCATGAATCCCCGACCACCCCGAGAATACAACGTGCGATTCCATCGTGATGCTGTGGCCTTTGCCGCGTGTGTTGGACTGACACTGGTCGCCTGGCTGCCTGCGATCGCCCGCGCTGAAACCTTCCACGTCTCGCCACAGGGTGACGACGCGGCCGCAGGCACGTCCGCTGCACCGTTTCGTACGGTCCAGCGTGGGGCGGAGGCGGCCCAGCCGGGCGATACGGTGCTTGTGGCGCCGGGCATCTACCGGGAGCGGGTCGCCCCTCCGCGGGGCGGCAGCGATGGCAAGCCGATCGTGTTTCGATCAGCCGCAAGGCACAAGGCGGTGATCAAGGGCTCGGACGAGTGGACACCAGAGTGGCGGCGGCACTCCGATACGATCTGGTCGTCCCCGGTCGATCCGGCCCTGTTTACCGACACGGCGCACGTGGACGGCGGCAATCCCTTCGAGGTCGCGCTTGCGAGCACACCATGGGGCCGCGATGGCCGGGCGGAGTATGAGCGGCACCTCCGCAAGGAACGGGCCGGCAATCCCAAGGCTGACAAGGATCTCGTCTACTCGCTGGGGCAGGTCTTCATCGACGGGAATCAGCTGAGGCAGGTGCCTTTCCGCGCGGAGATGGAAGCGCAAGCCGACACCTGGTGGTATGACCGCGGCGATCATGAACTGTTCGTGCACCTCGCCGCCGGTGGGCCGCAGGGCCGGCTGGTCGAGATCACGACGCGGCGGCGGATCTTCGCGCCGCACACACGTGGCCTGGGCCACATCGAGATCGATGGCTTCGTGTTCGAGCACTGCGGCAACCAGTACCCGACCGACTTCTGGATGCAGGAGAAGCCGCAGTTTCAGCAGGCCGGCGCGGTCGGCACGCGGAGCGGCCACCACTGGTATATCCATCACAATGTCATTCGCCGGGCCAATGGCGTGGGCCTCGACCTCGGGCTGGAGGGCAATCCCGAGGCCGACATCGAGACCGGCGGCCAGAAACGGCCTGGCAGCGCCGGTCGCCATGTGGTCGAAGACAACTGGATCCTCGACAACGGCTGCGCCGGCACCGCCGGCTACATGGCGGATCGTATCGTGCTCGCCCGCAACGTCATCATGGGCAACAACAGCCTGCGATTCAGCGGCCAGAAGCGTTGGGAGAGCGGCGGCCTGAAGCTGCACCGGCCGAACCAGTCGCGGATCGAGCGGAACTATATCGCCGCCAACCACGGCCAGTGGGGCATCTGGCTCGATCAGGGCCCGGGCAAGGAGACGCAGGTCATCGGCAACGTGGTCATCGGCCACGGCGTTGGCATCGACTTCGAGGTGGGCGGGCCGGTGCCGGGCAAGCAGGCCCTGATCGCCGACAACGTGCTCATCGACAACGCCGTGGGCATTTCGTTTCGTGAGTGCGGCGGCACCGACATCGTGCACAACCTCATCCTCGGCGCGAAGAAGGCGGCGATCGAGTGCACGATGAACGTGAAGCGGACCGACACCTGGTCGGCCGAGAACATCAGCGCGATCAACAACATCCTCGTCGTCGCATCGGGCACGGCGGCGGCTATCGACATCACGCCGTCTGATTTTCTGCGGAGCGAGGGCCGGCGGTTCGATGGCAATCTCTACGGGGTCGCTCCGCAGGAACCGCGGTTTGCGATCCGCGGCCGCGACCGCATGGCGTTTGCCGACTGGCAGCGGTTCTGGCAGGAGGCCAATGCCGGCCGTGACGGCGATGCGGCGAGCGTCGCGGTGGCTGGGATTGCCTACGACTACGCACCCCAGACGCGGGAGCTGGTTCTCCGCCTGCCGGCGGGCATCACGCTGCCGCAGTGCTCGCCCGATCCACGGGTGGCGACCGACCTCTTCGGCAAGCCGTTTCCCGCTGGGAAGGCAGCCCCTCCGGGGCCGTTCGCAGACCTGCAGCCGGGCGAAAACCGGTTCACGCTCTGGACGGATGCGCTGCCCCCGCCGGAGGGATCACCTAAGGAAAAATAGGGTCATTGGCGGGTTTTGGGGGGCAGGGAAAATGCCCCCCCTAGCCATTCGGCTAATAGCCCCGGCCGCCGGGCGAGCCTAGAAATGAAGGCTTGAGGGGGCGTCGTAGGCCAACCCACTCCATCCGCGACCGCTTTCAGCATTCCATCAGAGGTGATTCATGGCGACATCCAGCAGGGCTTCCAGCACCCACAGCGACCGCCGCGGTTTCACGCTCGTGGAACTCCTGGTCGTGATCGCGATCATCGGCACGCTCATTGGCCTCCTGCTGCCTGCGGTGCAGTCGGCCCGCGAGACAGCGCGGCGAAGTTCCTGCTCCAACAACCTCAAGCAGTTCGGCGTGGCGATGCATACCCACCACGACGCGAAGGGATCCCTACCGTATGGATGCGGCGGTCCGACGTGGTCGGACTTCGGCACCACCTATCCCGACACGGGCGGCGGATTCAGCGGATTCGTGGCAATGCTGCCGTTCTGCGAGCAGTCGGCGCAGTACAACGCCATTATGGCTACCAACAACAGGCCTGACCCGGGTCAGAAAACCGAGTACAGGCAGCAGGTCGAGGGTGGACTCTGCCCATCGGATTTCTCGACGAGGCTGCCGACCGAAGCCGGTCGCAGCAATTACCTGCTCTGCACGGGAGATAAACTCGTCCAACACCTGTGCGAAGAGGGTGCCGTCTGTGCAGCGAGTGGCTCGACGCCCATCGGCGTCGGCCGCGGTCTTTTCGGCTTTAGCAGCAAGAGCACGGCCGTGCGATTCAAGGACGTCACGGACGGTCTGTCCAAGACGATCGCCATGGCGGAGTATGCCTTCAGCAACCTCTACACGGATGGGAGCAATGCCCGGCGGGTTGTCAACGATGCATACGCAACCTTCAGCAGCACCGATGGCACCGAGCGGCACCCGAGAAACTGTCGGGCGGCATATTTGGGGGAGGACGGGTATAGTCCCGCTGCCAACGGCAGGGAATACATCGTCCCCGGCAGCAACATGTATGCCGGCCGCGTCATCCTCTTCAATACCATGCTGCGGCCCAACAGCGCAGTCTGCGTGAATCGAAACAACACCACCGCCTACGACTTTCAATGGGGTACCATCCCGCCCCGCAGTAGACACGTTGGTGGCGTGCAGGTGGTGTTCGGTGACGGGGCTGTCGCGTGGGTGTCGGACACAATCGACAACGGCACGGCGGACGCGTCGGGTAGTCAGGGCCAGGCGGGGCCGTCGGGGGCGAGTATCGCCGGTGTATGGGGTGGGCTTGGCACTCGCAACGACGGGCAAGTGACGGTGATGCAATGATGACGGATACCGTAAGAGGCCTGACGGCTGCAGGCGTTGCGTGCCTCGCGATGGTACTGCTCGTGGGCTGTGGCAGGCGGGTGGATGACGAATGGACCAGGCAGCGGCCGCAGGTCTACCCGGCAACGGGCATCGTGTTCTACCAAAGCAAGCCCGTTGCCGGTGCGACCGTGATGTTTGAATCGACCGATGCCGGCACGAAGCCCGGGAGTGGTCTGGTCGCGATCGGCCGTACCGACTCCGCCGGAATGTTCCGCATGAAGACCTACAAGGAATACGAGGGCGCCGTCGCGGGAGCGCATCGGGTGAGTGTGACGAAAATGGATTACGTCCCTGCAAAACGCCCACCCGGCGTCGACCCGAATGTTGACATTCCGCCGATCGCGACGTCGGTACTTCCTGAGAAGTACAAGGATTTCGCCACGTCGGGCCTGACGGTGAGCGTCACGCCCAAAAGCCCCACTCAGATACGTCTGGACCTCGAGTGATCTAGCAGTGATCCATGGTCAACGGTTTGTCGGCCGGCGGTCTGGGCCCCGCTGGTGAGCCCGCCGCGGCGATCCCGATCGTCGTGGGGGCATTGATCGTTGGTACGGGCCGATCCATAGTGATGGTCTGCGGGTGCTCCCCACTCGGTGCGACCATGAAGCGAATTGCCACAGTCGACGGATTCATGACCGCGCTGCTCTGGCTCGCGGCGTGGACCTTCGCTCTTGGCCAGGATGACCGCACTGCCTCACCGCCGGTCTTGCCGATCTCTCAAATCCTCATGGCGGCCTCCGGCGAGCAGGAACCGAGTGTTCCTGTGCGGTTTCGCGGCGTTGTGACGCTCGCTGTGCCGGATCGGTTTGATTTTGCCTTGGAGGATGAGGCGGCCGGGATCTGGGTGACGGCCCTTCAGTTGTCAGACGTCGAGCCCTGGCGCAGCCTGCGGCAGGCGCTGCGTCCGGGCGATGAGGTGGAGGTGACCGGCGCACTCGATCGCGGAGGCTACGCGCCGCGGGTTCTCATGGAGGAGATGCGGCTCATCGGCGACCGCCCGCTCCCTGAGCCGCAGTCAGCAGACTTGGCCCGCTTGTTTAGCGGCCTCGACAACTGTCGACGTGTCGAACTGACGGGCGTCGTGCAGGGCATCCGCGATC
>CANHYS010000080.1 GCA_947464585.1 Planctomycetaceae bacterium
CGTGGCCAACGTCGACGAGACCGACCTCGATGGCAAGGGCGAGCTCGTGCAGAAGGTCCGCGAAGCGGCGGCGAAGGCGGGCGCGGAGGTCGTGCCGGTCTGTGCCAAGCTCGAGGCGGAGATCGCCGAACTCGACGAGGCCGACCGGGGCGAGATGCTCGCCGGCGCGGGGCTCACGGAGCCGTCGCTCGCGATGCTGGCCCGGGCCGCCTACAAGACGCTCGGCCTGCAGAGCTACTTCACGGCCGGCGAGAAGGAGGTCCGCGCGTGGACCGTAGCGATCGGGGCCACCGCCCCGCAGGCGGCCGGCGTGATCCACACCGACTTCGAGAAGGGCTTCATTCGGGCCGAGATCTACTCACTGGCGGATCTCGAGACCTACAAGACGGAGAAGGACATCCGCGCCGCGGGCAAGCTCCGCGTGGAGGGGAAGGAATACGTGATGCGCGACGGCGACATCTGCCACTTCCTGTTCAATAAATAGCGATTGAAATAGCGAGTGCGGGGCCATCGATGGCCGCATAACGTCTTATACAAGCCCGGAGCGTCAGCGATGGGATCGCGCATGCGATCAAACGCCCACCGCGATGCCCATCCCCCGGCTCACGCCAGGGGCTTGTATGGAACGGTCACGCCACGCCGTCTCATACAAGCCCGGAGCGTCAGCGATGGGACGTTCCTAAGCGCTGATCCTACTCGCGTGTGACGGGCTCGCGGAGGTGATCCGGCAACCATTCCTTCTCGGCCTCGTCGGGATCGACGCTGCTCACGGCCCCCACCGGTGCAAAACCCTCGGCATATTCCTCGACGTGCTCCTCTCGGGCGCTTGTGCCAAAGAACGAATACATCACCGGCACGAGCACGAGCACGAGCAGGGTCGTCATCGCGAGGCCGAAGGCCAGCGCCGTGGCCATCGGAATCAGGAACTGGGCCTGGAAGCTGGTCTCGAGCAGCAGCGGCAGAAGGCCGCCGATCGTTGTGATGCTCGTGAGCATCACAGGCCGGAACCGCAGGCAGCCGGCCTCCCGCAGCGCGAGCCTGAGCGGATGCCCTTCGCGGACGCGGATGTTGATGAAGTCGATCAGGCAGATCGAGTCGTTCACCACCACACCCGCGAGTGCGACGAGCCCGAACATGCTGAAGAGCGTCAGCGGCATGCCCATCAGGGCGTGGCCGAATATGGCCCCCGCACAGCCGAACGGGATCGCCGCCATGATCAGAAACGGCTGGAAATACGACTTGAACTCCATCGTGAGCAGCACAAACATGGCGAACGACGCGACGACGAAGCCCACGCCGAGGCTCCGTAGCGACTCGTTCGACTGCTCCCGCTGCCCCTCCCAGCGGACCCGCACGAGCGGATAGTCCTTGGCGAGGTCGGGCATCAGCCGCTTCTCCATGTCGGCGGTCACGAGCGCACTGGTGAGGGAACTCTTCGCGACGTCGATGTCGGCTGTCACGGTGATCGAACGCCTCTGCCCCAGCCGGTTGATCTCGGAATACCCACGGGCCACGGTCACGTCGGCCAGTTCCCCGAGGGGCCGCTTGGCGCCGTCCGGCCCCGTCACCCGGATTTCGTCGAGCGTGGCGAAACTGCGGCGCTCGTCCCGTGGATAGCGGACCATGAGTTTCACCTCGTGACGGCCCCGCTGGAGTCGCATCACCTCCTCGCCGTAGTAGCTCGCCCGGATCGTGGCGGCGAGATCGGCCAGCGACACCCCCATCGCCTCGGCCCGTGGCTTGACCTTGAGCTGGTATTCCCACTTGCCGGGCCGCGAGTCGTCGTCGATGTCGATCACCCCGGGATACTGCGCGAGCCACTCCTTGCACCGTTCGACCGCGGCCTCCAACTGCCGCACGGAGTCAGGTCCGGACTGAGCGAGCAGTTTGAACTCGATCGTCTTGCCACCAGGGCCGAAGCTCTCGGTGCCGTAGATGAGCGATTCGGTCCCGGCGAATTCGCCCGCTGCCTGCCGCCATTCGCTGATGAATTGTTCGCTCGTAACATCGCGGAGTTCGCCTTCGACCAGTTCAATCGCGACCGCCCCCACGTGGCTGCCGCTCATCCGCGCATCCGGCCCCACCTCCCCCAGGGCCGACACCTGCCCGACGGCACGGTGAATGAGCTGCACGATCGGAGCGCCCGGGGCCGAAAGCTTCTGCGAAACCGCCACGGCGGCTTCCTCGATTTTTCGCGTCGCCTCCTCGGTCACGCTTGCCGGGGTGCCGTCGGGAAACACGACCTTGGCGAGCAGACGGTTGGCATCGATCTTGGGGAAGAGCAGAAACGGCGTGATCCCGCTGCGGACGATCCCACCCGCGAGAAGCAGGATGCACATGGCCGCCGCCATCACCGAGAGACGATTATCGAGCGCGAAGTCCAGGAACGGTGCATACACGTTCCTAACAAACCATTTCAGTCCCTGGTCGCAGCTCTGCTGCAGCCAGGTCACCACCGGCATCAGCAGCCGCAACGGGTAGAGCACGATCCCGAAGATCGTGAACACGAGGTTCTTCTCGTGCGCGAGGTGGCCCGGCAGGACGAGCAGCGATTCTGCCAGCGACACGAGCAGCGTCGAGATAAATGCAAACGGCATCACGGCGATGAACTTACCCATCACCCCCGACACGAAGCAGAGCGGCAGGAACGTGATCACCGTCGTGAGCACGCTGGAAATAACGCTCGGGATCACTTCCACGGTGCCGTCGATTGCCGCCGCTGTGAGGCTCTTACCCATCCGACGGTGCCGGTCGACGTTGTCACTGACCACGATTGCATCATCCACCACGATGCCGATCGCCATCAGGAACGCAAACATCGAGAGCATGTTGAGCGTCTGGTCGGTTCCGTACATGAGTGCCCCCGTGCCGAGCATCGAAAACGGAATGCCCATCGCCACCCAGAAGGCAATCTTGAGATCGAGGAAGAGGGCGAGCATGACGAACACGATCACGAGCCCCTGCATGCCGTTGGAGATCAGCATGTCGAGACGGTCCCTGACGTCGACCGACTGGTCGGCCCAGAGCGTGAGGTCGTAGCCGGGGGGCAGCTTCGCATCGACGATGTACTTCTTCACCGCGGCAATCATCGCGAGCAGGTCCTCGCCCGAGCTGCGGTCGATCGACACCACCATGCCGGCTCGGCCGTTGATGCGGTTGGTGGCGGCCACGTCGGCGAATTCGTCGCGGACCGTACCGAGGTCGCCGACGGTGAGCACGAGGCCGTCCGGGAGCGTGACGAGCGGCAGTTTCGCGATCTCGGCCCCGACATACCGTTTGTTCTTGCCACGGAGCAGGATCTCGCCGCCTTCGCTGCGGATCGTGCCGCCGGGCAGTTCCAGGTTCTCCCGGCGGACGATGTCAGCCACCTTCTGCAATGAGAGGCCGTATTTGCGGAGCGTCGCCTCCGAGATCTCGATGTCGATCTGGTAGTCCTTGGCACCGAGCAGGTTCGCAGCTGAAACGGCCGGCAACGCCAGCAGGTCGTCACGGACGAGTTCCGCCACGTCGCGGAGTTCCCCCTCGGCCGCGGCGTCAGCGGTACGATCCTGCGGCGCGAGCACGCCCACCTTGATCGCAGGGGTGCGGAGCGTCACCTGCTCCACCTTCGGATCCTCCGCCAGTTCCGGCATGCTCGGGATGCGTTCCACCTCCGAACGGATTTCACCGAGCGTCTTCTGCACGTCCTTGACGTTGTCTTGTAGTTCGAAGACGCAAAAGCCCATACCCTCCTGGGCGACGCTCGTGATCTTCTTGATCCCGGTGACGCTGCGACAGGCCTCCTCGACCTTCTGGCAGATGCCCTCCTCCACCTCTTCGGGCGTGGCCCCCGGATAAGGCACCGTTACGAGCACGATCTCCAGGTCGAATTCTGGAAACACCTCCCGCCGCATCGACACGAACGCCATCGCTCCAACGAGCAGGATCGCGATCACCAGCGTGTTCATCGCCGGCATGTTGCGGACGGTCCAGCTGACGATGCTTCTCATCGGGATGAACTCCGAGATACTCTCACAGTGCGTCGGTCTCGCCCGTTGTGTCGGCGGTGTCCGCTGTGCGGGTCGGCGCCGCGGTGGCGGCTCCGGAATCGACGAGTTCCATGCCGGCCCGCGGCGTGGACAGTTGGGTGGTCACCACCCGGTCGCCCGCCACGAGCCCGGACGCCGCCGAATCGAAGACCACACGGCCGCCGGACACCTGGACTGCCCGGGGTTTGAGAATGACGAGGCGGCCTTCCCGCATCACCCAGACCTCGCCGCTGGGCCGCTGAGCATCCTCAGGGATCGAGACGAGGTCGCCGGGCGAATCAACCCGCACGCGGACCTCCACGAACATCCCGCGCAGCAATGATTGCGGAGCCCCGGGGGGCAGTTGCGGCATCGCGGCGCCGTAGCGATCGAGCGCCGTAACATCCTGCGGATGGGTGACGAGCACGCGGCACGGGAGCGTGCGGGTCTTCTCGTCGAGGCCTCGCCCCTCCTGACGGGAGAGCGTGCCCTTCCATTCGTAGGCCGCATCGCCGACCGTGAACACCACCGAAGCCGGCATGTCGAGTTCGTCGTGGGCCACCCGCGCGGGCGAGTCGGCCCGCCGACGGCTGCCCCAGACCATCGCCACCTCGTCCATTTGGAGGCTCGTGCGAACCTCTGCGGCCCGTGTATCCTCGATCGTCACCAGCGGCGTGCCCTTGGAGACAAACGAATCCTGCTCCACCTTGTCGTCGACGACGATGCCGTCGATCGGCGCCACGATCCGCGTTCGCGAGAGGTCGAGCTTCGCCTTGTCGAGCATGGTCGAGGCGAGCGATTGAGCCTCAAGCAGGCGGTTGCGTCGTTTCGCCAGCACCCGCTTCTGGCCCTCGGCGGTCGTGAGCAGGTTCGTCGCGGTCAGTTCGTCGCGGAGGGCACGGTCGTGCTCCGATTCCGTGACGATCTTGCCGGCCTTCAGGTTCTCGAGGCGTGCGGCCTCGCGGCGGGCGAGTTCCACCTGCCGCCGCGCGAGATCGATGGTGTTGCCGTTCTGGACAAGTTCCTCGTCGAGTTCCTCGATCGCGAGTCCGGCCTGCTTGAATTCCCGATCGAGCCTGTCGACGTCGAGCTCGTAATCGCGGGGATTGATCTCGAACAGCAGCGTGCCGGCCTTCACAAACTGTCCTTCATTGCATGCCTTGGCCTTCGTCAGCACGCGACCGCCAACCTCGGCCGCCAGCGTTACCTCCCGCAGCGGCACGACCACGCCGTCGGCCTCGATCGTGAGCCCATTGACCTCGGGGGTGGCCTCGACGGTCCGCACGGCCGTCGTAGCGGACACATCGCTCGACTTCCGAGCCGGCGGCGGCTGGCTGCCCATGAACAGGAACGCTGCGATGCCGAACCCAAGGATGACGAGGGGCACGATCCATCCCAGGATCGCACGGACGATATTCATGAACTCGCTTCCTCTTGGACGTGGATTGTTCGCTGACGAGTATCGACGAGCGGCCCCGCTTCACCCAAAGCCGCCAGGGCGTAGCCGGTCACATGGTCGGCCAGCGGCGCGAGCGAGTGGTGCGACTCGAGTTCCTCACGCGGCACGAGCATGCCCACTACGTCCCCAGCTGCGCGGTAGAGAAAACATTGGCCGATGATCGAGAGGGCCACTCGCCGCAGCTCGGCCTGCGAGAGCCGGCCGTCGACGAGTTCGTCGAGGATCGAGACGAGCAGCGTGAACCGCGGGCGGACGTAGTCCTCGACGAGTTCGCGACAGGCGTCGGTCGGATGCAACACCTCCCGCATCATGAGGCGGACCTGCCAGGGCGGCTGGCCGAAGCCGAGCATCCGTTCGAGCAGGTTGCCGACGAAGTCGCGGAGTTTCCGCTGCGGCGGCGTGCCCGCCGTCCACTCCGGCAGCGGCACCTGCCCGGCCCGCTGCTCGTGGGCGTGCTTCACGCTCTCGATGTAGAGCCGCTGCTTGTCGCCGAAGTAGTAGTTGACGGCGGCCAGATTCACGCCGGCGGCCAGGCAGATGTCGCGGACCGTCGCCGCCTCGTAGCCCCGCTCGGCAAACTCCTGCCCGGCGGCGGAGAGAATCCGCTCCCGCGGCTCGACGCCAGCGGGTTTTTCAGCCGGAACGGGGGCGTCGACGATGGTCATCCACATCAGCCTTTTTGCTGCAGAGATCTGGCGCGTCAAACACGCGTTTCAATCAAGTGTATGCACAGTAGCTCTCGGAGGGGAGCGCACTTTTTGCAAATTCCCGCCCCAACCGCTCCGCATAGGCCCGCGTGCCCTCGGCCTCGGGCCGGTAGGCCAGTTCGCTGGCCTCGCAGAGAAACCGGGCGCTGTCGGGATTTTCGAGCGGCTCTTCGACGAGCTTCCGTTCAGATGACATAGCGGCGTTCTTCGTCGGCCTTGTGCCCGAGACGGCACGAGGGCATTTTCAGCCCACTGTCAGCGCAGCCGCATCAGGGAGCGGTGCCCGCGGCCTGTTCCAGAACTCGCCAGAGCCGTTCTCCTGCCACCTCCCAGCGATACCGGCGACCGTATTCCAATCCTCTGCGGGACATTTCCGCACGCAAGGAATCGTCACCGGCCACCCGCTCCCAGGCCGACCGCAGGTCAGCAACGCTCAGGGGATCGAACATGACGCCCGCGTCGCCGACCACCTCGGGCAATGCACCAGCGCAGCTATACAAGACAGGCAATCCACTCACCATCGCCTCGACAGCAGGCAGGCCAAACCCCTCCCAGAGCGACGGGAAAATCAGGGACTGCGCCCTGCGATAAAGCACGGCCAGCTCATCGTCGGGGACGAAGCCGGCGAACAGCACTCGTTGTTCCACCCCTCGAGCGGCGGCCTCGACCCGCAATCTCGCCACATGCGACTCACACTCCCCATCGACGGCCCCCACAAGCACCAGTGGACCGATGTTGTCCGGCAGCCCGGCATAGGCCTCGATCAGCCGCGACAGGTTCTTGTTCGGAAGCGGGCTGCCCACGGTCAGCCACAATCGGCCGTGCTCGGGTATGCCGTATTTCCGGGCAACCGGTGGCCATGGAGGCAACGCGTCATCGGCCAGCAAAAACGTCGGATCCAAGCCTTCGGCCAGAACCGCGATCCGTTCGGTCGGGATGCGGTAATACCGCGACAGATCGGCTCTCGCCGACTCCGAAACGGTCGTCAGCACGCTGACATTCCAGCGAGCGGCCTGCTCCTTCGCCCACCAGAGCCACCTTGCCGCAACGTTCGCGAAAACAAGCTCGGGCCGCTCGACACCTAAGGTATCGTGCATCGTCAACACTGTCTTCCGCCATGGCGACTGCGGAAAGAAAGTCATCGACGTGGGAAAATAAAACACGTCGTAGCGGGCTGCGTGCACCGCCCTGCTCATCGACCACATGCCTGCCAGCGAGCGACTGCTTGCGGCCTCGGCGGCCTCGCTCCGGGTCTGCCGGGCATTCACCACCCTCAGCGCAACACCCTCAGGCACGAGAGCGTTGTCTGCCGAGTGCCGATCCACCACGACTTCCAGCCGGTGCCCCGGATTCGTGGCCGCGAGGCCTGCCAGGATCCCTCTGGCAAATCGCCCGAACCCGCGCAGGTTGGGCAGGCACGTGCCGTCGAAGCCAACCGTGAGTTGGCCCCCTGTCTTGGCTCTTGTCAACGGGGGAACGTGATGCCTTGCATTCAGATCTTTCTC
>CANHYS010000081.1 GCA_947464585.1 Planctomycetaceae bacterium
CTATTCGGTCGAGACGATTCCCAGCGGCTGCTGCGGCATGGCCGGGTCGTTCGGCTACGAGCGGGAGCACTTCGAGCTGTCGATGCAGATAGGGGAACTCGTCCTCTTTCCTGCCGTCCGCGGTGCGGCCGACGACGTGATCATCGCCGCGCCAGGCACGAGCTGCCGCCACCAGATCAAGGACGGCACCGGCCGCACGGCCCTGCATCCGGTCGAGATTCTGCACGCGGCGCTCGCGTGAGCCGGTCACGGCATACCGATGCAGACCAGCTTCTCCTTCCGCATGTCGCCCGTGCCGGTGACGACCCGCATGTAGATGCGATCGCCGCAGATCGTGGGCGTCGCCCAGGATTCGTCACCGAGTGTGTTCACGGCGAGCGACTCGAAGCGGTCGGGGCTGGCCCGGAACACGTGGGTCTCGCCTGCCTCGCTTGAAGCGTAGATTCTGTCGCCCAGCAGCACGGCCGAGGCGCTGAAATTGCCGCCGAGCCGGTGCTTCCATCGCTCCTTGCCGGTGGCGGAATCCCAGCAGACGGCGATGCCGGCATCGAGCACGCCGTAGAGGTGGCCGTCGCGGACGATCATTGAAGGCACGTATTCCCGCTCGCCGTTCTCCCAGTCGATGGTGGCCGAGCCATCGGCCCGCACGGCCGACACGTGGTTCTTCGGATAGCCGCCCGACGTGAACACGCGCTCGCCGTCGGTGACCGGCGTGGTGACACATTCGGTGGTCGCGCCCGCACGCTCCCAGAGCGTGTCGCCGGTGGCTGGATCGTAGCTGATCACCTTGTCGCAGCCGGTGAGAATCAGCTGATCCCGGCCGAAGAGCCGGAAGACGATCGGTGACGAATAGTTGGGGAACGGCGGCCGCGGCTTCTTCCAGACGACGTTTCCGGTACGACGATCGAGAGCGGCGACGGCCCCGCCTCCCTTATGGTCAGCCGCCACGAGCACCGTGTCTTTATAGAGGAAGGGCGATGCACCGTAGCCCTGATGAATCAGATACTCGCAGAGCGTCGTCTGCCAGAGTTGCTCGCCGGCGAGCGACAGGGCGGTGATGACCACGGCTCCAGACGTGGGAAACGCCACGAACAACCGCTCGCCATCGCAGGCGACGGAACTTGACGCGCCGGTCGAACGGGTGTTCTTCCGCATCGCACCGCCGGCGTGCACCTGCTTCGTCCAGACAAGCCGGCCGCTGGCCCGGTCGTAGGCATAGACCGACTGACTGCCGGCGGCTTCGTCACAACTGGTGAGGTAGACGCGGTCGCCGACGACCGTTGGCGAACTCGAGCCACGGCCGGACACGTCGGCCGACCAGACGACGTTCTCCTTGTCGGACCAGGTGAGCGGCGCCGTCTGCGGCGCGGCAGCATGGCCGTCGTGCGTCGGCCCACGCCACCAGGGCCAGTCGCGGGAGGAAATTCGCGAAAAGGCCCCATCGGTGGGATCGGCTGCCGCGGCATGATCCGACGCGGTGAAAGGATGGAGGACGGAGGCGACCGCGACCACCGCGAGCCACGACCCCGTGAGCGTGCGCCGAGCCATGAATGGTACGAATGTCACGAGGGGCTCCCGTGTGTGGTGACCATCGCGTTGTCCTGCATGCCGGGAACGGCACTTGCGGCCGGCCCCCTCTGGCACCATAGTGTTGGGGGGAAACAGACGTCAAACCAGGAGCAATGACCATGGCCAACCGCATGCGCGCGACACGGAGAGGTTTTCTTGGGACTTCGGCCGCCGGGGCCGCGGCAGCCGCCACGACCGGCATGGTGCCTTACATCCCCTGGACGGCGACTGCCTTCGCGAACCAGGAGGCGAATGACCGCCCCCGGATCGCCTGCATCGGCACCGGCTCGATGGGCCTGGGCGATGCGGTTCAGCACGGACAGTTCGGCGACATCCTGGCCGTCTGCGACGTCGACAGGGATCGGGCCGAGCGGGCCAAGTACGACGTGCGGATCGGCAAGGGCAAGGCCGATACCTACAGCGACTACCGCAAGGTGCTCGAGCGGAATGACATCGACGTGGTCAGCATCGTCACCACCGACCCCTGGCACGTGAAGATCGCGATCGAGGCGCTGCAGGCGGGCAAGCACGTCTTCTGCCAGAAGCCGCTCTCACTCACGCTCGAGGAGAACCAGCTCGCCTGGGCCGCGGCCGAGAAGTTTCCGAAGCTGCAGTTCTTCATCGGCACGCAGCAGCGGGCCCAGAAGGACCAGTTCTGCCGCGCCGTGAACCTGATTCACAAGGGCCTGCTCGGCGACATCCAGAGGGTGACGGCCGGGATCGGGTCGAGCCCGGTCGGCGGACCCTTTGCGATCGAGAACGTTCCCGGCGGCCTCGACTGGGACATGTGGCTCGGACAGGCACCCAAAGTGCCCTTCCGCAACCGTCGCTGCCACTACGAGTTCCGCTGGTGGTACGAGTATTCGGGTGGCAAGTTCACCGACTGGGGTGCGCACCACGTCGACATCGCGCATTGGGCGCTGAAGGAAGATTCCAAGGGCAAGGGGCCGATCGAGATCAACGGCGTCGATGCCAAGCACCCGGTGCCCTTCAAGGACGGCTATCCGCTGGTCGACGACTGCTACAACACGTCGTACGACTTCTCGGTGCCCTGCAAGTTTGCCAGCGGCGTGGAGTTGATCGTGACGAGTCGCGGTGACAACGGCATCCTCTTCGAGGGCACGAAGGGGCGTCTGTTCGTGAACCGACAGAAGATCACCGGCACGCCGATCGAGGAGGGTTGGGACAAGGACAAGTTCGGTGACGACGATCTCAAGGCACTCTACAAGGGCAAGCCCTTCGAGGCCCACAAGCAGAACTTCTACCGCTGCATCCGTGAGGGTGGCCTGCCGGTGTCGGACGTTTACAGTCACATCATCGCGATGAACACGTGCCACCTGGCGGCGATCGCGGCCCGGCTTGGCCGGACGATCAAGTGGGATCCAGCCGCGGAAAAGATCGTGGGCGACGACCAGGCGGCGGCGTTCGCCTCCCGCAAGCCCCGCGAAGGCTATGAAATCCCGCGGGTATGAGCCTGTGAGTCTGTAAGCCCGCGGCGAATCGCGTCGGGGGGAATGGCGAGTGCCGTGGCCACTGCGGTGGCCACGGTTGCCGGGTCCCCCGGAGG
Source organism: Planctomycetaceae bacterium (assembly GCA_947464585.1). Next base: position 3,137 of record CANHYS010000081.1, read on the forward strand.
CTCGACCGCAATCATGGTACGGCCGCTTCGGGCCACGAGGTCGGCGGTAGTGGCGTCGGCATCGACCAGCACGATCGTGCCTGCCGTGGCGACGGTATCGACGAGTGCCTCGATGACCGCGAGCGGCGACACGCCGACCGCCGCGTCGGCACGCGACATTTCGGCCGCCCGAAGTCTGTCGATCACGAGCACATCGCAGAGGTCGAATGGAAAGCCTCTGACGGCCAGCGACCGCCAGTCGAGTTCGCAGACGGCGGCGTCAATGTCGGGCGAGACGAGCAGGTCCCGTGCGGCATCGGCGGTGACGTTCGGCTCCGCGGAACATTGCCAGCCGGCCAGCCACTTGCCCGTCCCGCAGGTGAGCCCCGGCGCTCTGCCTGCTGCCAGCAGGATCCGCTCCAGCATCCTCGCGGTGAGCGTAGCCGCCGCCGGCGCGGCGGTGCCGTGGTTCGTCGCCGGCCCTGATCCAAGGATCGCTGTGATCGGGATCCGGCCGGGGGCGCTCGTTGTGAAAAGCAGATCCACGATTGCCTCGCCGACCGGCTGGCCGGGCCCCTGCGAGGGACGTGCATGGATCATCAACTGCGGCCCAGCGTTGACCTCACAGACCGCCGCACCCTGCTCTCGTGGCGAGCGGTCGATGTCTCGGGCGACCAGGTCAATTCCGGCAATGTCGAGGCCCACGGCCCGCGCCGCCCGCACGGCGATCGCGGCGATCTCGGGATGCACGCTCGCCGTCACGTCGAGGCCGTGCGTGCCGATCTGCTTCACGAGCACGCGGCGGCCGTCCGCGGGAACCGTCTCCGGCGTCACGCCCTCCTGGGCCAGCTGTGCCAGTACGGTGGCATCGAGATCGACCGTCTTGTTCGGCATCGCCTCGGACCGGCCGCGTCGCGGGTCGGAGTTGATCTGGAGATCGACCAATGTGGCGATCGTCTGGCGGCCGTCGCCGGTGACGTAGATGTGCTCTCCCTTGGCGCAGGCCACCATCCGGCCGCCAACCACGAGGAGGCGGTGTTCGACGCCGGGCACGAACTGCTCGACCACGACGGTCTGAACCCTTCGTCCCTCACTGGAGGCCACAGGAAACGCACGCTCAATCTCCTCGCGCGTGGAGAGGTTGAGGAACACGCCACGGCCATGGTTGCCGTCGGCCGGCTTGACGACGACGGGCAGACCGACCGCCTGCGCGGTCTCCCAGGCTTCGACGGCCGACGAGACCACACGGCCAAGAGGCACCGGCACGCCCGCCGCTGCGAGCACGTCCTTGGTCAGCTGCTTGCTGACCGCGATGCCCTCGGCGATCGACGACGTGCGGTCGGTCACCGCGGTCCAGATGCGGCGCTGGCGGACACCCTGGCCGAGTTGCACCAAGCACTCACTGCCAAGCCGCCGCCAGGGAACGCCGCGGGCCACAGCGGCGCGGATGATCAGCATCGTGCCCGGGCCGACGCAGACGTCGTCGGCGAGCGACGTGAGGCGATCGATGACAGGCGTGAGATCGAGCAGGTCTCCCGTGAGGCTGCCATGCAGGATCGCGGCAGCCTCGCGGAGGCAGGCCTCGGCGAGCACCGGGTCGTGGGCCTCGAGGACGATCCGAAACAATCCGGGATCGCCTGCATGCGTCACCCGCAGGAATGTCGTCGCCGGCAGTCTGGCCTGTGACTGGAGTGCCAGCGCAATCTGGCCGAGCAGCAGCGGCCAGTCGGAGCGGAGGTCCTCCCGGGCTGACGTGTCAGTCGGGGCAAATCCCCCGAAGAGTTCACGCCGCTGCGGGATCGCTGCGTCGATCCGGGCCACAGCGGCGGCAACCGCCGCCGCCGGCTGATCGGACAGCCGAACCGTCGCGTCGTAGATCTCGACCGACTTGGCCCAGACGTTGGGCGCAAAAACATGCCTGCCTGCGCAAATCTCCATGCGTCCCACCCGTTTGTGTCCGAAGTCTGTACCGGCCCGAAACGCAGGCTATAGTAGAGTATTGTGATCATCGGACGCCATCCGTTGTCGTCCGGTACCGCCGATCGATTGCCCATGCGGTCTCTGCAGCCTGCCTCGCAGACTGCCGCGTTGGGGTGATCCGCGTCAGGCCAGTGCGTGTGCACTCCTGGCGGCGAAGCGGGTGTTTTCCAGAGGAGCGATCCTATGGTGCACAGCTTTGCAGGCCGGTGCTGCCCTGCGGCATGCGCAGCTCTGGCGTGTGTTCTGTCGTCGTGTTTTCTGACGATGGGGGGCGCGTCGGCGGCGCCGGTGTCCTTCAACCGAGACATCCGGCCGATTCTCTCGGACAACTGCTTTTTCTGCCACGGCCCCGATGCCGGCCATCGGCAGGCCGACCTGCGGCTCGATGTCCGAGATGATGCCGTGGCGGCAGGTGCGATCGTTCCCGGCAAGCCTGCCGAAAGCACGCTCGTGTCGCGGATCAACACGACCGACGTCGGCGAACTGATGCCGCCGCCGGAGTCGCACAAGAAACTCGACGCGAAGCAGAAGGAGCTCCTCACGCAGTGGATCGCGCAAGGGGCGGAGTACCAGAAGCACTGGGCCTACGAGAAACCGGTGAAGGCCGAGGTGCCTGCCGGTGCCAACGGCGTGGATCATCTCGTGCGGAAGCGGCTGGCCGACGTCGGCCTCGCACCGTCGCCCGAGGCTGATCGCCGGACGCTCATCCGCCGGCTGTCACTCGACCTGCTCGGCCTGCCGCCCACTCCCGACGAGGTTGCGGCGTTCGTAGGCGACACACGTCCGGATGCCTACGTGCTCTTGGTCGACAGGCTGCTCGCCAGCCCACACTACGGCGAGCAGATGGCAATAGGCTGGCTCGATGTCGTCCGCTTCGCTGACACGATCGGCTACCACAGTGACAATGCACGGAATGTCTGGCCCTACCGTGACTGGGTGATCAGGAGTTTCAACGCCAACCAGCCCTTCGACCAGTTCACGATCCATCAGGTGGCCGGCGACCTCGTGCCCGATGCCAATCAGGAGACCCGCGTCGGCTCGGCATTCAATCGGCTCCTGCTCTCGACCGAGGAGGGGGGCGCACAGGCCAAGGACTATGAGGCGCGGATGTTGACCGACCGCGTTCGCGCGATCGGGGCCGCGTGGCTCGGCCAGACGACCGGCTGCGCGCAGTGCCACGATCATAAGTTCGACCCGTTTACCGCGCGGGATTTTTATACCCTGGGTGCGTTCTTCGCAGACATCCAGGAGCCGATTCTCGGCCGTCGGGAAGACGGGATGATCGTCGGCACGCCGGAGGAGCACAAGCGGCTGGCCGAACTCGACGCGACGCTGGCCGAGGCGAAGAAAAAGTTCGACGCGATCGTGCCGCAGCTCGATGCCGCGCAGCAGCAATGGGAGGCCGACATCGTCGCCTACAGCGTGACCTTGCCCGAATTGGCCGCCGATGCAAAGGCGTCCGACGCGGAGAAGAACGTTGCCAAGCAGGTGGCGGCCAGCCTCGCCAAGGAGCCGGCCAAGCGGGACGGTAACGACAAGAACAGGCTGCGCGATTATTTCCGGGCGAAGGTCGCCAAGCTGTTCCAGCCGGAGCGGGATGGCCTGGCGAAGGCCGAGAAGGATCGCAAGGAGTTCTACGAGCCGCTGGCCAAGTGCCTCGTCAGTGTTCACTCCGACAAGCCGCGGACCGTCCGCCTCCTGCCGCGCGGCAACTGGATGGACGAGACGGGCGAGGTGATGAAGCCGGCGTTTCCGTCCTACCTGCCGCAGCCAAAGATCGAGGGCCGCGAGCCGAATCGGCTCGACCTGGCGCAGTGGCTCGTGTCCCGCGACAACCCGCTCACCGCTCGGGTGGTGATGAACCGGCTCTGGAAGCAATTCTTCGGAATCGGGCTGTCGAAGGTGCTCGACGACGTGGGCGCCCAGGGTGAGCCGCCGATCAACCCGGAACTGCTCGACTGGCTGGCCTGTGAGTTCATGGATTCCAAGTGGGACATGAAGCACATGGTCCGCACGATCGTCACGAGCGACGCCTACAAGCAGACCTCCCTCGCCACGCCTCAGTTGGCGGCTGCCGATCCGTATAACCGCGAGCTGGCACGGCAATCAACATTCCGCGTCGATGCCGAGTGCGTGCGCGATGCGGCGCTCTCCGTCTCGGGCCTGCTCGTCCGCACGATCGGTGGTCCGAGCGTGAAGCCCTATCAGCCCGAAGGCTACTGGGAGAACCTCAATTTCCCGACGCGAACCTACCCGAACGACACGGGAGAGAAGCAGTATCGCCGTGGCCTCTACACCTGGTGGCAGCGGTCGTTCCTCCATCCGAGCATGCTCGCCTTCGACGCGCCGAACCGTGAGGAATGCTGTGCCGAGCGGAATCGGTCCAACATCCCGCAGCAGGCGCTCGTGCTCTTGAATGACCCGAGCTATGTCGAGGCCGCGCGGAGCCTGGCGGCCAGAATCCTCAAGGAATGCAGTGGCTCGTCGGAGGAACGCATGGCCTGGGCCTGGCGTCAGGTGCTGCAGCGGCTTCCGCGGGTTGAGGAGATGGA
>CANHYS010000082.1 GCA_947464585.1 Planctomycetaceae bacterium
CATCGTCGACCATGATCATCACGCCGTCGCGCCAGACGATCGGCCGCTCGGCCGCGAAGTAGAGCGGCACGATCGGGATATTTTCCAGGTGGATGTATTGCCAGACATCGAGCTCCGTCCAGTTGGAGAGCGGAAAGACGCGGATGCTCTCCCCCTTCTTCACCTTCGTGTTGTAGAGGTTCCAGAGCTCTGGCCGCTGGTTCTTGGGATCCCAGCGGTGGAACTCGTCGCGGAAGGAAAACACCCGTTCCTTCGCGCGGGATTTCTCCTCATCGCGGCGTGCCCCACCGAAGGCGGCGTCGAACCGGTATGTGTTGAGCGCCTGCCTGAGGGCCTGCGTCTTCATCACGTCGGTATGCACCTTGCTGCCATGCGTGATCGGGTTGATGCCCTGCGCGCGGCCCTCTTCATTGACGTGCACGATCAGCTTGAAGCCGAGCTCCTTGCCGACGTATTCGTCGCGGAGCTTGTACATCTCGCGGAACTTCCAGGTCGTGTCGACGTGGAGGAGCGGAAAGGGGGGCTTGGCCGGATAGAACGCCTTTTGGGCGAGGCGCACCATCACCGCCGAATCCTTGCCGATGGAATAGAGCATCACCGGGTTTTCAAACTCGGCCATCACCTCGCGGATGATGTGGATGCTCTCGGCTTCGAGCTGGCGGAGGTGGGTGAGGTTGTAGGACGACATGGTGGCCTTGGGGGACAAACGTCGATTGCTGCAGGCTACTGTAGGAAACCCGCGGGCCCGCGGCAATTGCAGGCTTTTCCGGTGATCGGGCCCCCCGGGCGGACTCCCCGAACCGTTGCGGGCGTTCGTCGGACGTTACGGCGTGGCCTCCCGCAGCCCATCCGCCTGGCGACGGATGCTGCGCAGCTCGGCGGCGTCTTTGCGGCCGAGGTTCTTCAGCTGCATCGCCATCCGCGGATTCTTTTTGAGCAGCTTCTCGTGGCGGGCGAGGAAGTCCCAGTAGAGCGTCGTGAACGGGCAGGCGTCGGCGCCGGTGGCGATCTTGGGATTGAACCGACAGCCCCCGCAGGCATTGCTCATCCGGTCGATGTAGGCGCCGGAGGCGCAGTAGGGCTTGGAGGCCATCACGCCGCCGTCGGCGAACTGGCTCATGCCCAGCGTGTTGGGAAGCTCCACCCACTCGACGGCATCGACGTAGACCGCGAGGTACCAGCGGTGCACATCCTGCGGCTTCACGCCAAGGAGCATCGCAAAAAGACCCGTCACCATCAGCCGCTGGATGTGATGGGCGTAGCCGTGGCGGAGCGTCTGTGCGAGTGCGTCCTTCAGGCAGTTCATCTCGGTGTCGGCCGTCCAATAGAAGTGCGGCAGTGGCAGATCCGCCCCGAGCGCATTCCGCTGCTCATACTCCGGCATGAAGTGCCAGTAGACGCCGCGGACATACTCCCGCCAGCCGAGCACCTGCCGGATGAAGCCCTCGGTGGCCTCCAGCGGCGCTCTTCCCTGTCGCCACATCCGCTCCGCGGCTGCGACCACGTCGCGGGGATCGAGGAGCTTCATGTTCATCGCCTGCGAGAGGCGGGAGTGGTAGAGCCACGGCTCGCCGGTCCAGATCGCGTCCTGATACTTCCCGAAGCTGGCGAGCCTGTGCGTGAGAAAATCGTCGAGTGCCGCGCGGGCATCGTCGGGCGTCACCGGCCAGTCGAAGGCGTCGAGGCTGCCCGGATGGCTGGCGAAGCGGGCGTTGACCAACGCGATCACGTCGCGGGTGATCGCGTCGGGCGGAAACGGCGTCGGCGTGGGGAGCCGGCCCGGGCCGCGAGCGGGGCCGCTCTTGGGAAACGCGCCGCGGTTCTCCGCATCGAAGTTCCACTGGCCGCCGGCGGGCTCGCCGTCGTCCATGAGCACCGCATGCTTCTCACGGAGGGGTCGGTAGAAGTATTCGAGCCGAAGTTGCTTCCGGCCCCGGGCATGCTCCGCGAATTCCTCCCGCGATGAGAAGAAGTGCCTGTCCGGGCGAATCTCCAGAGGGATGCCTGCCTCCCTGGCGGCTGCTTCGAGGGCCATCCTCACCCGCCATTCGCCCGGTTCAACGACGATCATGCTGTCTGGGGTCCGCCCGGTGGCCTTCGCCCGGTCGAGGCTCTGCAGCAGCGAGTCAGCGAGCGTGCTGGGTTTACCTGCTGACGTCGCGGATTGCGTGTCTGAGGTCAGCTCCGTGTAGTCGATATCGATGCTGGCGGCGGTGAGGGTGGCGCGGAAGTGTCGCATCGCCGACAGGAAGACGGCGATCCTCGCCTTGTGCGTCCAGACGTGGGTCGATTCTTCGGCCACTTCGGCCATCCAGACGGAGTCGCTCGTGCGGTCGAAGCCGTCGAAGGCGGCGCTCTTGGGATCGAGCTGGTCGCCGAGCACGAGGACAAGACGGTGGGGCATGGACAGACCGGGAAGGGGGTTACGCGGACAGATCGCCGGGGTGGCCGGGATGAGATTCGTCATGCAGCCGCTGGCGGCTGAACGCAGGCGCGATTGCCATGAGCGCCCATGCCACCGTGAGCACCATGGCCACCAGCACTGCCAGACAGGCCAGGGTCGGGGACGCGGGCCACCAGGGGCCGAAGGCCACGACCAACTGCCGCCATGCGCAGAGGTGGATGAAGGTCGCCGGCACGAGCAGCAGTTCGGTCGGCACCGTCGGCCACTCCGTCACGGCCGACCAGATGAGTGCCTGCACGAGGCAGGCTACGAGCAGCAGCACCATCGTGCCCAGCATTCCCTGCCATCCAAACACGATGCCCACCAGGGCCAGACCGAAGCCAAGCGCATGCGGTTGCCCCAGTGGCTGGCCGGTGCGGCCCGAAGCATCGCCATGCAGGAGACGGCCGAACAGCCATTGCAGCAACAGACCCGAGAGCAGGCCCGCCACGCCGCCGGCCACCGACACGCCCAGCCCCTGCATGCCCCAGGCATCCATGGCATCCATGATCATGCTCGGCTCGCCCGTCAGCCCCAGGGGATGCAGCGTCGGAAACACCACCGCCAGGGCGGTCGCCACGCTCAACACGGCGAGGACGCTCCGGCTCGGCACACGCCGGCCGTCCCAGGCGATGAGGCCCCAGACCAGAAGCACGCAGAGTGTGCCGCAGTGGTAGAGCGACAGCCCGATCAGATCGAGCGACGGGTTTGGGAAGAGCTTGAGCACGCCACCGTGCTGGAAGTCCGGCGGCCGGCCCGGCAGGTTTGCCCCGCCCGACAGGAGTTCACGAAAGTAGACAGCCGTGCAGAGGCCGGCACAGATCGACTCGACCACCGGATACCGTGATGCGATCGGCAGGTCGCACGATCGGCAGCGTCCGCGCAGATTCAGCCAGCCGATGACCGGCAGGTTGTCGTGCCACTTGATGGCACTGTGGCACCGCGGACAGCGGGATCCGCCCAGCACGACCGACTCTCCCAGCGGCAGTCGGTGGACCACGACGTTCAAAAAACTGCCGATCAACGACCAGAAGACGAAAATCCAGGCCGCGATGAGCACGCCGGCCCCCACCATGGGCAGCAGTTCGAACAGGGAATCGGCGTGAAGCGGCGGCCGCTTCGCAGTGGAGAAGAACCACGCCGCGAGCTCGGCGGCCGGAAACATGATGGCTAGCGCAACAGAGGCGAGGAACACGGCCCAGACCGCCTGCTGGCTCGACGGAGCAGGGGGGGCAGTCGGAACATCGCGTCCCTGCGACTCCGGGTTCGCGTCTGGCTCCGCGTCAGTCACTCGAGATCCCCCGTCCGTGCGGTGTTTTGGACCCATTCTACCACGGTGGGGAAGCTGGAAAAAATGCGAGTGGACAATTCCGACGAGCTGTTATCGGACAGCGGCCCGTGCGGTTTCCTTACGTGCAGCAGGCATGTCAGCCGCCCCTCGGTCAGGAGGCCCTCGGTGATCGCACTCGTCAAACGTGGTTCGAAATCCGCTCGACGCACCCCGAAACGGGTCGGTCAAAAGCCGAAAGCGGTCCGAAAAACCGTGGCCACGGCAGTCCGCCCGTCTTCCCGTGGCGTATCGCTGCTCGAGTCGCGTCGCAGCCAGTTGTTCGACCGCGTGATCGACTACGTTCCGTGCCGGCAGTTTCTCGCCGAGGATGCCGAACGGCTGGCCTCCGACCCGCCGGTCGATGCCAAGGTGCCACTCCAGCACGCTCGCTCGGAGTCGCCCTCCGGTGCGAGCCTGACGCCCTACCTCGCCAGTCTGTATCAGACGAGGTTGCTCTCCAAGGAGGAGGAACAGTTTTATTTCCGCCGCATGAATTGGCTGAAGTTCCGGGCTTCCACGGTTCGCGGTCGCCTCGACCGGCGTCGGGCCACGCTGCGGCAGATCGACCGAATCGAAGGCTGGCTCACCGAGGCCGAGACCGTGAAGGCGATCATCATCACATCGAACCTCCGGCTGGTGGTCTCGATCGCCAAGAAGTTCGTCGACCCGACGAATTCGTTCGAAGAACTGGTCGGCGAGGGCAACGTGGCCCTGATGCGGGCGGTGGAGAAGTTCAGCTTCGCGCTGGGCAACCGTTTCAGCACCTATGCCACCTACGCCATCCAGCGTCATTTCTTCCGGCTGTCGCACAAGGCCCGGCAGCTTCGTCAGCGGTTCGTGACCGACGACGAGTCGTTCAAGGGCCTGTCGGCCTCCGAGCCCAACACTGAGCAGTGCTCATTCGAACAGATCGCCATGCTCAAGGACCTGTTCGCAAAGTTCCTCGGGGAACTCGAGCCGCGGGAGCAGCAGATCGTTGTGGCCCGCTTCGGCTTCGACGGCCAGCCGCCGCGCACGTTCCGTGAACTGGGCGCCTCGATGGGCGTCTGCAAGGAGCGGATCAGGCAGATCCAGACGCGGGCCATCGAAAAACTCCGCGAGATGGCTGCTGAGGTGCGGCTGGAGCAGACCGTTGGTGACTGGCTGTAGGCCACAGGGATCGCGCGGTAGCCGGGAAAGCGCGGCGTGACCGGGGTCGTTGACGGCCGTCCGACCTGCTATCCTCTGCGGCATGAAAACTCCAAATACTGCTGCGCCGACGTTTCGTCTCTGGCTGATGATGGTGCTTGAATTCGTGATCTGGGGCGCGTGGCTGCCCTTGATCTGGGGCTATATGGGCGCCGCGGTCGCCGATGGCGGGCTCGGTTTCACCGGTCCACAGATCGCCTGGGTTGGGAGTGCCTTCGCGATCGCCTCGATCGTGGGGATCTTCTTCTCGAGCCAGTTCGCCGACCGCACGTTCGCCGCCGAGAAGTTCATGGCTGCGAGCCACTTCATCGGCGGCCTGGCGATCCTCGGGATGTACTGGGCCAAGGACTTCCCCACGTTCTTCGGCCTCATGCTCGTCCACTCGCTGCTTTACGTCCCCACGATCTCGGTCTCCAATTCGATCGCGTTCGCGCACATGAAGAACGCCGAGAAGGAGTTCGGCCTGGTGCGGATGGGCGGCACGATCGGCTGGATTCTCGCCGCCTGGCCGCTGTTCTTCCTGCTGGAAGGAAAGACTGGCGTCGCGGCGACGACCGCAAAGGCCAATATCTTTCTCGTCGCCGGCATCGCGTCTCTGCTGCTCGCCGCCTACAGCCTCACACTGCCGCACACGCCGCCCAAGAAGGCGGCCGCTGGCGAAGGAGGGCTGGCGTGGCTCAAGGCAGCGAAATACCTCTCGAAGCCGTTCCTGCTCGTCCTCTTTGTTGCCACGTTCATCGATTCGGTGATCCACAACGGCTATTTCCTGCTCGCCGGGAATTTCCTCGGTGACAAGAACGCCGCCAACATCGCGCAGCAGTGGATCATGCCGGTGATGAGCATCGGGCAGGTGGCCGAGATCCTCACGATGGCGGTGCTGGGCGGTGTGCTCGCCCGGCTCGGCTGGAAGACGACGATGATTCTCGGCATTCTCGGGCATGCGGCGCGGTTTGCCGTGTTCGCCTTCATGCCGCAGAATCAGGCGATGATCATCGCGGTGCAGGTGCTCCACGGCGTCTGCTACGCCTTCTTCTTCGCCACGCTCTACATCTTCATCGACGCCGCGTTCCCGAAGGATGTGCGGTCGAGTGCCCAGAGCCTGTTCAATCTGCTCGTGCTGGGCTTGGGCGACCTGGCGGCCAAGTGGCTGTTCATCCCGCTCCAGGAACGGCTCACGGTGGAGGGCACGACCGACTACCGGCAGCTGTTCCTCGTGCCGGCAGCCATGTCGCTGGCCGCGGCCGTTCTCCTGCTGGTCGCCTTCTGGCCGCCCCGGTCGCTGGCCGCGGCGTCCGACACGCAGGACGATCTGGAGACCGAGCCGGAACTGGCGCGGTAATTCTCCCGGAGGGCCCCGGGGGCAAGGGCCGCAAACCGTCTTGCACCACGCCCTCAATCCTCCTAGCCTCCCGCTCCGGCTGAGACCCCCGATGCCCACGCCGGTATCGGAGCGGTCCCGCCCCATGGAGGATGCCATGCCCATTTCGCTTGAAGAACTTGCCAGCCATGTCCAGGGAACGGTCGTCGGCGGCACCGCAGGGCTGTCGATCACCGGTGCAGCCACGCTCGAGACGGCCGGACCGGCCGACGTCACGCTCATCGATGCAGCCGACAAACTGCATCTCTTGGCGAAGAGTCACGCCTGCGCGGCGATCGTGCCGCAGGGTTCGGGCCCGATGGACCGGCCCACGGTCGAGGTGGCCGATGTGCATGCGGCGTTTGCTGCGGTGATCATCCGCCTGCGGCCGCCACGCACCGCCGCCCGCATCGGCGTCAGCCCGCGGGCAGTCGTCGACCCCACGGCCCGCATCGGCGCCGATGCCGACGTTCACCCTCTCGCCGTGATCGGTGCGGATGTCGAGATCGGGCCAGGCGCCACGATTCACTCCGGCGCCCAGATCATGGCCGGCTGCCGGATCGGCGCCGGCACGGTCATCTTCCCGAATGCGGTGCTCTACCACAGCACGCAGGTGGGGGCGAGGTGCGTGATCCACGCCAGTGCCGTGCTCGGAGCCTATGGTTTCGGCTACAAGGTGGTGGGCGGCAGCTATTGCCTGTCTGCGCAGTTGGGCTGGGTGGAGCTCGGCGACGATGTCGAGATCGGCGCCAACACCACGATCGATCGCGGCACCTACGGAGCCACCTCGATTGGCAACGGCACGAAGCTCGACAACCTCGTGATGATCGCCCACAACTGCCGACTCGGCCGTCACAACATGATCTGTTCGCAGGTGGGCGTGGCGGGCAGCACGACCACGGGCGACTGGGTGGTCATGGCCGGCCAGGTGGGCGTCCGCGACCATGTGCACATCGGTGACAAGGCGATCCTTGGGGCCAGGTCGGGCGTGTCGAACGACGTGCCGCCGGGCATCACGGTGCTGGGTGAGCCGGCGATCGAACTCCGCGACCGCAAGCTGCAGCTGGCGACTATGAGCAAGCTGCCCGAGATGCGGAAGGATCTCAAGCAGCTCAACGCCCGCGTCGACGCCATCGAGCGGTCGCAGCCGCAGGGCGGCCGCGGCACCGAGGCCGCCTGATTTGCTCGAGCCAGGCCCCAGGCACGGGCCGCGGCAGCCGCTTCATCCCTTCTTCTCTCACGCACAACGTCATGCTTCCGACCATGCCTCACGATCCACGCCCGCTCGCGGGTGAGACG
>CANHYS010000083.1 GCA_947464585.1 Planctomycetaceae bacterium
CCCGACTGCGGCTGGACGAGTGCGGCGATCTCCTTGGGCAGATCCTGCGATGCGTCGTCGGAGATCACACGGATCGAGACGCAGGGCAGGCCGGCGGCTCGGGCCGCCGTCGCCACCGCGTAGGTCTCCATGTCGACAAGGCTTGCACCTGTGGCCGCGGCCAGGTCTCGCTTTGCGGCCGCCGTCGTCACCACGGTGTCGACGCTCACGATCGTGAGGTCGTCACTGCTGTTGGCACTGCCGGCCGCTGCTGTCGCGCTCCCCTGCCCTGTCGCTGCCACGGCGATCGGCGCGCCTCCTGTGCGGTTGATGGATCGTCGTGGGAAAACGACCGTGCCGCGGGTAAGTGCGGGATCCAGCCCGCCGGCAAAGCCGGCCGACAGGATCAGCCGCGGCCGATGGCCGTCGATCAAAAGTCGCGTCGCCCGCCCGGCCGTCTCGCCGCCGGCGCCGGCCACGCACCACGCGACCCGCCGGCCGGCGACGATGCCCTCGTGAAGCGTGAGTCCGGCCGCCGTGACCTCCACCGCCTCAGTCGCCAATCCTGCGAAGGCATCGGCCTCGACGGGCATCGCGAAGATGATCCCTGCCACACAGACGGGCCGCGACGATGGTGACTGGGTGGTGTGCATCGCGAAACAAAAAAGAAGACGGCCTGCCGCCCGGTGCCCCCCCAGGCCACGGCGGCAGGCCGTCAGATCATGTGGCTGATGGTCAGCCGGTGTGCGATTTCTAGTGGCCGACGAGATAGTGGAGGACGGAGAGCGGATTCCACCAGCATACGCCCGAGCAGCGGGCGCAGTCGCAGGGCTCGGCTGGCACCATCTTCACCTCGTACTTCGGCACCTTCTCGACCTTTTCTTCACCCGGCTGTTTGTAGAGTTTTTTCTTCGTGTAGATGCTGCCGCAGGGCGGGCTGCAGCGGCATTCGGCCGGCCCCGTGCAGAAGCACTCTGCCGCCCTCGCGCAGGCCGGCTCGCACGTCATGGTGTATTTCGTCTTCTTGGTTTTCTTCTCGTCCCAAGACGACTTGCACGTCGGCACGCCGTCCGAGCAGGGCTTGCAGTCGGTGCAGGCGGGCTTCTCGCAGCAGCAGTCTGCTGCCTGAGTCGCATCGCTGCTTGTGACAAGGCCCATCGCTGTGATGAGGGCGAGGCTCAGATGTCGCATGGAAAGACTCCGCTGTCGGGGCAGGAAGCTGTGAGAGAGTCTCAAAAGTCGAATGCCAGCCGTGTGCCGAAGCCATTGATGAAACCGCTGCCGTTGTAGCTCGGGCCGGGCGTGACAACCCCGTCGGTTTTGGTCCAGGGCGTGCTCACGAAGTTGCGGTAGGTGAGATCGTAGTTGAAGTAGACGCGGGCGTTGGGGTTGAGCAGCCAGTTGAGGCCGAGCGTCATGCCGTTCAAGACACCGCCATTCACGCCGCTATCGTTCAGGCAGAGGTAATTGTAGCGAGCGCCTACCTGCCAGGCACCCTCGCTGATGTTCCACTGATTACGGCGGGCGCTGCGGTCGCGGATCGCGTAGAAGTTGTTGTGTGGGATCGGACGGTCAACGCGGTATTCGATCTTCGAGTAGGTGCGGCTCTCGCCCGTAAGAAAGTAGAGCACCTCGGCGTAACCCGCTTGGTAGTAGACGGTCCCCACGGATGTGCCCGGAGGAGGCTGGAAGCCATTGGTGTTCAAGCCTCCGAAGCTAGTCGTCCGGGCGTTGTAGAGCCACGAACCGAAGTATTCCGACTGGAATGAGAAGGGGCCGCTGTTGCCGACGAATTCCAGGCCAATCATGTTCTGCCAGGTGCCCTGCAGGAGGCCCGAGTCGGCGTAGATCGAGTTGAGCGGCCCGGGCGGTCCGTTGCGAATGTCGCCGCGGCTACGGAATCGTACGGCCGTGATCTCGTCTCCGATCGGCAGACCGGTCTTCCTGTCAAACGACGTGTATTGGCGCCTCGGCTCCATCGTGCGACCCGAGATGGCGAGGTGAACGAGTTTGCGACCCTCGTCCTCGAACACCGGGAGGTAGACGAGCCGGCCGACGGTCATGCTGCCCCCCGAGGAATTCGAGAATCCGAAGGGGTTGGTCGTATTTTTGAATTGACCCACCTGCCAGCCGATGTCCCCCTCCTCGTTGCTGTTCATCATCTGAATGCCGGGGAGGAATCCATTATTAAACGGCCCCTCGAAAGCATCCTGGGCATACGAACGCTCCATGAAGTTGAGCCAGCGGCTGCTCGTGAGATGTTCGTAGCCGTAGGGGTCTTTCTGGTTGCCGACACGGACGGTGCCGAGGATCGGAAGCTCGCGGACCTGCAGCCAGAGGTCGGTGACGGCAGTGAGCGGGCCGGCGTCGCGTTCCGTAGGATACGTCTCGTTGTTGACGTTGATCTGATTGACGAAGTCGTATTCGCAGGCCCAGTCATACATCTCATACATCCGGCCTTCGATACGGAGCCGGGCGCGGCGGAAATTGACGGTATCGGCCAGGCCCGGGTCGAGGCCGCCTTCGTTGGGCAGCTGGTTGGGGCCGGGGGCGGCGGAGAAGGCGGAGGCATCGACCTGCGTGCGGCCACCGATCTTGACGCGGAAATCCTTGTTGGCCGATTCAGCATCGAATGCATAGCCCCACTTCGACTTGAAGTCCTTGTCCGTGCCGACCTCGTAGGGTTCCTTCTGGTCCTCTTTCTTCTCGTCTTTCGCCTTGTTGTCCTCTGGCGTGGCGGCGTCAGGTTTGCCGTCAGCGGCCTTGTCGATCTTGGGCGGAGGGAGCGGTTCGACTCCATTGGCCGCCTTCTTTTCCAGCTGCTGGAGCCGCGTTTCAAGCTCGGCGATCCGCTGTCGCTCGGTCGACAGTGCCTGTGATACTTCATCGAACGAGCCGAGCCGTTCGGCGACGCTGGGTAGATCGATGGGCGGCTGCTCCTGTGCGTCGGCGATCACCAAGAAGGGATCGGCGGCCTGGGGGGCAGCGGACGGGGCCGCTGACAGCAGCAAAAGGCCAAGCAGCGTCAGCGAATGGGCGCAGAGCCGCCGTCTCCGATTGACGGCATGCTGCAGTCGCTTTGGCTCATACTTCCCGACGGCACGCACAGTCGCTCGCTCCTCGGTATCTCTCCAATCGTTAGGATCGGAACAGTCCTATGGCGACCTTGACGATTGCGGAGTTTCTGACAGATTTGATGGCCCCTTGCGCCGAGAAGACGGGGCGAGCTGGTCGTTTGGGTGCTTTGGGCGGCCTTTGCTGAGCGTCAGACCGATGGCAGCTGCACCGTAAAGGTCGTGCCGCGGTCGACCGTGCTTCGCACGCCGATGCTGCCGCCGTGTCGCTCCACGATCGAGCGGCAGATCGAAAGGCCGAGCCCGCCGCCGCGGACGCTCTCGCCGTGGGTCCGCGATGCGTCGGTCTTGTAGAAGCGGTCGAACACATGACCGAGGTGTTCTTCGTCGATGCCACAGCCAGTGTCGGCTACCGTCAGGATCGCATCCCGACGCTCCCTGTCGATGCCGATCGATACCGTCACCTTGCCCCCCGATGGCGTGAAGCGAATCGCGTTGTCGAGGAGATTACCAAGCACCTGTCGCAGCTGAGACGCATCCCCCGCCACCTGCACAGGGCCCGCCGTGGGCTGAAGCACCAGGCCCACCGCGTGCTCCTCGGCCACGCCGCCGAACATCGCCATGGTCTGTCGGGCGACGGCCGTGAGATCGATCCGTTCACGGGGCTGCGCACGCGGGTCGTCGCCCGCCTCGGCCAGGAGGAGTAGGTCGTTGGCGAGCTTCGACAGATGGCGGGCCTCCTCGAGCACGTCGGCAATTGTCTCCCGGTAGGCATCCGCAGTGCGGTCCTGCGAGATGGCCACCTCGAGTGAAGTCCGCATGGCAGCCAGCGGTCCACGAAGTTCGTGGGCGGCATCTGCCACGAATTGCTGCTGTCGCTCGACGTGCCCCGCGACTTCATCGAGCAGGCGGTTGATCGTCAGCGACAGGCGGTCGAGTTCGTCCTGGGTGCCATGCACCTCGAGCCGGTCGCCCAGTCGCGTGGGCTTGAGCTGCTCGGCCGTCCGCAGGATCTCGGCCACCGGCTTGGTCGCACGGACCGCCAGCCAGTAGCCCACCAGCGGCGTCAGCAACGAGAGTCCGGCAGCGACCGGCAGGAGTAGCCGGGTGAGCGCGTCGATGTCGTCGTCGAGGAAGGCCGTGTCCATGCCGATCCGCACATGAAATGGCTCGTCCGCCGGATCGGTGATCCGCCGCCGAGCAAACCGGTAGCCACCCACCTGGACGAGGGCCTCACGTTTCTCTTTCGCCACCGGCCAGGTCGCCACCTCCCGCGGGCAACCCTCGCTCTTCCAGATGGTCACGCCGTCGTCGGTGAGCAGCTGCGTGAACCAGCCGCGTTCCTGATGGCCGACCGCCTTGCGGCGGAGTTCGTCTACGACGGCTTCGGTGTTGGGGTACAGATCGCGCAGCGCGATCGTCACCTCGTTCACCTCGCCGCGGAGCACGGCATCGGCCTCTTGATAGAGGGCTGACCTTGCGCCCACTTTCACGGCGAGCAGCGCCATCAGTGTGATCAGAAGCACGACGAGCGTGTTCCAGACAGTGAGCCTGAAGCGGAGCGTCGCCCATGGAATTCTGTTAAGGAGTCGTGAGGGCATAACCGCGACCCCGGATCGTGCGAATGAGCGAGTCGGCGCGGCCCTTGTCGAGCTTTCCGCGCAGCCGGTTGATGTGCACCTCGATCACGTTCGTTGGCCCGTCCCAGTCGAAGCCCCAGACATGCTCGCAGAGCATCTTCCGCGTGACGACCTGCCCTTGAAACCGCATGAGCAGTTCGAGGATGCTGAATTCAGTGGGTGTGAGTTCGATCGTGCGGCCCGCCATCGCGAGCCGCTTGTTGGCGAGGCTCAGGTGCAGGTCGCCGGCCTCGAGTTCCATGGCGGGCTTGTGGGCCGTGCGGCGGTGCACCGCCTCGATCCGGGCCAGCAGTTCATCGATCGCAAAGGGCTTGACGAGGTAGTCGTCGGCGCCGGCCTCGAAGCCCTCGAGTTTGTCGGACACGGCGCCGCGAGCCGTGAGCACAATGACGGGCGTGCGCACGCCGGCCTGCCGGGCTACCCGCAGCACATCGAGGCCACTCGCCTTCGGCAGCATCATGTCGATCACGACGATGTCGCTCGACATGAGCGTCTTGTCGCGGATGGCCGACTCGCCGTCGGCCACCCAGGTGCACTGATGCCCCGCCTCGCGGACGGCCGTGGCAACGGCCTTGGCGATGACCGGGTCATCTTCGATGATCGAAACGTGCATGGAAGTATCCACCGCGGCAGTTGTCTACCGTCCTGCCGCTTACGGTCACGAAAGGGTGGAGGCACGCTCTTGCCGATGAAGGTATGGTAACGATAGTGCCGCTCCGTGGCGAGTACGGCCTCGTGCCTGTGCCGGATCCCGCTGCGTGAGTGGTCGTCAAGGGTTTGACGACTGTTCAGGCTGCGTGGACGTCTTATAGGTGAAGGATCTGTGCGGCATGGCTCAATCGCAGAATGTTGTGCGAGGGCACGAACATCTCGCCGGCGTAGAAGCAGCGGTTCCTCGTGGTGACGGAGCCGGTTTTGTCCGGTATCTGCCGCAGGATGCCGTAGCCGGATTCCTCGTGTTCCTGATCGCCCTCCCGCTGTGTTTGGGCATCTCGGTGGCTTCCGGTTTTCCTCCGATCGCGGGTGTCTTCACGGCTGTCGTGGGCGCTCTCGTCACGACGTTCATCAGCAATTCCGAACTCACCATCAAGGGCCCGGCGGCGGGGCTGATCGTGATCGTTCTGGGTGCCATGCAGGCGTTCGGATACACGGGAGGCCAGAATCCCGACGCAGATGTGAGTGCGTATCGGATGACGCTCGCGGTCGGCTGCGTCGCCGGATTCGTGCAGGTGCTCTTCGGTCTGTTGCGGGCAGGTGTTCTTGGCGACTTCTTTCCGACGGCGGTGGTGCATGGGATGCTCGCGGCAATCGGCGTCATCATCGTGCTCAAGCAGTTGCCGGTTGCCGTTGGGCAAAAGGCGGCTGGCGAGCCGCTCGAAATCCTGCGCGAGTTGCCAGAGACCGTGTCGCAACTCAATCCCGCGATCGCCTGCATAGGGGCCTTGAGTCTGATCGTCCTGTTTGCGTGGCCGCATCTGAGGGGTCGGCTCGGACTGCGTTTTTTGAGGGGCATTCCAGGACAGTTGGTCGTGCTCCTGGTTGCCGTGCCGTTGGGGATGCTGTTGGGCCTGGGGCGTGATCACACCTATGACTTTGCCGGCCATGCCTATCCGCTTGGGCCGTCGTTCCTCGTGAATGTTCCCCGCAATCTGCTGGCGGCCGTCACGCTCCCAGATTTTTCCGTATTGACCTCGCCGACAACCCGCGGCGCCGGAGTGCTGTGGGTCGTGATGTTTTCGCTGGTCGGGAACCTCGAGTCGTTGCTGAGCGCCAAGGCGATTGACATGGTCGATCCCTGGCACCGAAAAACAAAACTCAATCGCGATTTGGTGGCCGTGGGCATTGCCAACGTGGTGGCGGCGTCGATTGGCGGCCTGCCGATGATCTCGGAGATCGTGCGGAGCAAGGCCAATATCGACAATGGAGCGCGCACGCGATTCGCCGATCTCTGGCACGGCCTGTTTCTGCTCGCATTCATCGCCCTTCTGCCGGGACTGGTCTGCACGATCCCGCTGGCGGCATTGGCGGCGATGCTCGTCTATACCGGTTGCAGGCTCGCCTCCCCGAATGAATTCATCAGCGTCTACAAGATCGGCCGCGAGCAGTTGGTAATCTTCACGTCCACGCTCGTGGGCGTGTTGTCAACCGATCTTCTGGTTGGTGTGCTCATTGGCATCGCAGTGAAGTTGGTCATTCACCTCCTGAACGGGCTGCCGATCCAAACGATGTTCAAGCCGTTTCTGGAGGTGACCGTGCTCGACGACAGCACGGTGCAGATCGATGCCCGGGGCTCCGCTGTGTTTTCGAACTGGATCCCGTTTCGCCGGCAGATATGTCAACTGGGCCTCGAGCAGCAACACAACATCCTCATCAACCTGGAGGGCACGAGGCTGGTGGATCACAGCGTGATGGAGGGGCTACACGAGTTGCAGGCCGACTTCGAACGGGCGGGGCTTTCGCTCGAAGTCATCGGGCTGGACGAACATCGAGCATTGTCGACCCATCCATTCGCAACACGCCGACGGCGGGCATGATTCGGTCTGTCGCCCGTCACTCCCACTCGATCGTGGCCGGCGGCTTCGACGAGATGTCGTAGACGACGCGGTTGATGCCGCGGACCTCGTTGATCACCCGTGTGGAGATTCTCGCCAGCACCTCGTAGGGAAGGTGGCTCCAGTCGGCTGTCATGAAGTCTTCGGTCTCGACGGCCCGCACGGCCAAAACGTCGTCGTAGGTCCTGGCATCGCCCATCACACCCACGCTCTGCACCGGCAGGAGTACGGCGAAGGCCTGCGAGGTCTTTCGCATCAGTCCGGCCCGCTCGATTTCCTCGAGCACGATCGCGTCCGCCTCTCGGAGCGTGGCCAGGCGGGGCTTGGTTACCTGCCCAAGGCAGCGGACGGCTAGGCCCGGGCCCGGGAAG
>CANHYS010000084.1 GCA_947464585.1 Planctomycetaceae bacterium
CCGCTTCGTGGTGTCGGTGTTGAAGATCAACAACGATCTCGAACGGATGGGCGATCTGGCCCGCAACATCGCCAAGCGGGTGGCCCAGCTCACCGCTGGGGAACCCTGCGAACTGCCTCCTGAGATCCGCACGATGGCCATGCAGGCGCAGGACATGGTGAAGGAGTGCCTCGACGCCGTGGTCAAGGGCGACCCGCTCCTGGCTCGGCAGGTCCGCGAGGAGGACGACGCGGTCGACGAGGCGCGGCAGAAGATCCGCCGGAGGGTCATTCAGGAGATCAAGGCGAACCCCGAAAATGTCGAGAGCCTGCTCCGGGTCAATTCCGTCTCGAAGCACATCGAACGGATCGCCGACATGGCGACGAACATCGCCGAGGATGTGATCTACATGGTGCAGGGCGACATCGTGCGGCACCGGTCGAGCGACTGACTACACGAAAAACATCGCATCGTGTCGCCGGGACAGGCGGATGCCTGTCCTTAGCAAGCCGCTTGGCGGGCCTCCGCCCGCTGGCAAGAGCCGGGCATCGTGCCCGGCAGTCGTGTGGTGCGCCACGAGCTTGGCGGGCCTCCGCCCGCTGGCAAGGGCCGGGCATCGTGCCCGGCAGTCGTGTGGTGCGTCCGACTGAATACACAAAAAACATCGCATCGTGCGATTTTTTCTTGGCCGACGTCCGTCGGCTGGTGCTCACCCGGCCCTCCGGGCCTGGCGCATGGTAATGCTGGTGGCGACTTTCCGCTTTTCGGCCGGTCCGGCCCCGTGGTAGCCTTTTCGCGGTCTTACCGCCCCTTCGCTGCCGGAAACCGTGACCATGTCACCATCGTTCACCGTTCGTTTGCTACCGCTCTCCGCCGTTCTGTCGGGGCTCCTGCTGATGCCGGTGGCAGTTTCGCCCGCGGCAGCCCGCGCTGAGGATCCCGTTGCCGTGCTGGTCACGGGGCCGCTGTCGGCCACGGTCGGCGACCGGGTGGCGTTCGAGGTGGAACTGGTCAACCGCTCAGGCAGACCGCTGGAAAAGCTCCGTGTGGTCGACTACTTCGACAAAGGTTTTCATCACGAGGCATCCGCGAGCCCGATCGAACAGAAGGGCACCATCGATCTGGCGGCAGGCACCTCGCGGAGGCTGACGCTCGATTTCCTGCTCGATGAACCGGGGCGGCAATGCCATCGTGTGGAGATTCTCGATCAGTCACACACGTTTGTCGGCGGTGCGACGTCGTGCGTGCAGGTCGCGGCGTCGCCGGTTGCTGCCGCCGCTCCGTTGGCAACCCCTTTGCCGACGACACCCGCCCCCGTGGCTGCGCCGGTCAATGCGTATCCTGCCACGACTTACCCGACGGCCCCGACGATGCCCGCCGCGCCGCCATCCACAAGCCCGGCGCCGTTCGCCATGGCGGCGCCGCTCGCGACGGCTCCGCTGGCCGCAGCGACGCTGGCGCCACCCCCTGTTGCATCGGCCCCCGTTCCATTGCCTCCTGCTGCATTGCCCCCTGTTGCATCACCTCCCATCGCGATGCCACCGGCGCCGACAGCCCAGTCGCTGGCGCCGCCGCCCGCCCTGCCGGCGGCCAGCAGCCTTCCTGCTTCGACGGTGCTGCCCGCCACGCCATCGCTGGAACTGGACATGGTCGGGCCCGCTGAGGTGCTGCCAGGTTCCGTTTCCGAGTTCGTCTCCACCGTGCGGAATACCGGCAGCGTGGCCTCGGGTGCAACCACGCTGGAATTCGGTTGGGATGATGCCTTCACGCCCTTGGAAGCCTCCGAGGGCTATAAGCTGGCCTCTTCGCGGGTCTCCTGGGACCTGCCTTCGCTCGAGCCGGGCGGACAGTTGCGGCGGCAGATCAACCTGCGAGCCCAG
Organism: Planctomycetaceae bacterium; assembly: GCA_947464585.1. The sequence continues at coordinate 1,860 of CANHYS010000084.1, forward strand.
CCGGCCGGTGCGGTGACCCCGTCCTCCCGTTCATGTGTGCGCGGCGTGCTGAGTGGGGCCGTCGGAGGTGTCATGGTTGCCGATGAATCGTGCGTGCTCATCCGCTCCAACACGCCGCGGCAGCGCACACCCCGCGAGGCCGGGCTCCGGGTCACCCTGGCCGACTGCGATGATCCGGTGGTTGTCGGACATTCCACGACGCTCATCTGCACGGTCGTGAACTCCGGCGCAACGTCGACGGGACGGCTCGATCTCACGGTCGTGTTGCCCGAACGGGCAACGCTCGTGGGGGATCCGAGTCCTTCCCGCGTGCGGATCGACGGTGCGAATGTGTCGTTCGATTCCATCCCGAGCATTCCGCCGGGTGGGCAGGCGACCATGGAACTGGCCTACCGAATCCCGGGAAGCGGCACGGCGAAGGCCACGGCGATCCTGACCGGCACCGAACTGGATGGTTCGACGGATTCGAGCTGCCAGACGACGTTCCTGGCTCCGTAGGATTCTCGCAACTCTTCGGGGGTGGCAGTCCGCATCTGCTTCGTAACCGTCAAAGTCGGTCGCGATGCTGCCGTCGAGGGGGTGTCGTGAGCCTTCGATCATACGCCGTGTTTCCGTGTGCCGATGAAGACCCCAGGAGTGGTCTGCCGGCAGGAAACATCCGCCATGCTCGTAGTGACATCGAACTGGTGCGTACCGGACGGCACGCTCTCCGCCGGGCCCCCACGCGGGTATCTCGATCGGTTTCGCGCCGAGGTGCGGAAGGCCTGCCTGCGCGGCGGCTTTCGTCGCGATGGGAGCTATCGTCCCGTGGATGCGATCGATGTCGTCCTCGCCGGCGACACGTTCGACTGGCTCGTCAGTCGCGAGTGGACCGACGACGTGCGTCCGTGGGATGGCGGCAGGCGGGCGGCGGCTGCACGGGATCGGGTCGTGCTTGGAGCGATCGGCCGCGGTCACCGGTTGCTGGCAACGCTCGCGGCCTGGTTGCGCCGCGGGATCGAGGTTCCGATGGCCGATCGTCGCGGGCGGCCGATGCCGATGGCATCACGTCCCGTGCGAGTGCGCGTGGCCATGTTGAGCGGAGATCGGGATCGCTTTCTGGAACAGGTGTTCTCGGGCTCGACGCTTTCGACCAGCGACCTGTCGGTCGGCACATGCTGGTCGGATGGCGATGTCGTGGTGCGGCATGGAGAAGAGATGGATCCGCTGCACTCGGCGTGCGGCCGCGAGCCCACGCTCGGCGAAAGCCTCGCCGTCGATCTGATCGCCAGATTCGGCGCAGCGATCGACGAACTCGTCGAGCTCCGTCCGGTGGCCGCTGGGCTCGTGCGACGGCTGGCCGGAGGCCGCATCATCGACGCGCCGTTGCGGCTGGTCGGGTGGCTGTCCGCCCGTGAGGGCGGCGGCACGCTTCCGACGACGGCACGGCAGGGACTGCTTGACGCGTGGCATCGGTCCGTCGACCTCTGGCACCGCGTGGCACGGCGACTCCCGTCGGGCGGGGACGCCGGCGTGGATCTGGTGGAGCGGATCGCGGAGTGGCTGGCATGTGAGGTCGGCGCGGATGACGGGCGATCGACCCGGTGGCTTGACCCGCCTCCGGCTCCCGGGGCGCCGCGGATCGGTGAGGCCGCCACCACCGTCGTGCTCGGCCATCCGGCCGCCGATCCGCGAGCATCGGCGGCCTGGCACCGCCAGGTGGTCTGTCTGGGGCCCGGGGCCTTGCACACGAGCGACCCTCTCGGCGACGATCTTCATGCACCAGCGGCGGTGTCCGTTCGCCCCGGCCGCGAGGGGCCGCAGATCGAGTGGCTGTCGCCGCCCAACGGCGCGGCAACGCCCGGCTGGCAGGACGGTGACCGGCCGGTGCGTGGCGTCTGGTTGTCGGCGCCGCCCCGCGGCGAGACGGGCATCGTCGATGCGGCCTGAGTCGGCTGCCTGGAGGCACACATGAAGATGCAGGGTGGCGTGTCGATCGTCGAGATTCGTACGACCTTCGGCACACGGTCTGACGCCGAGGCGTGCGCCGCCCGTCTCGTGGAGCAACGGCTGGCGGCATGCGTGCAGGTCGAGGGGCCCGTGCAGAGCACCTATTGGTGGAAGTCCGCCGTGGAGAGGGCGGAGGAATTTCGCTGCACCTGCAAGACGACGTCCGAACGGTCGCAGGCGTGCATCGAGGTTCTCACCCGCGACCACGCATACCAGACCCCCGAGGTGATCTGTGCGGAAGTGACGGCATCGACGGCGTATGCTGACTGGGTGCGGGCGAGCGTGGCATGCGACTGATATCTGCACGTGTGGGACAGTGGCGATGAGTGGTGTACCAGCAAACGACGACATCTACGCCTTCGACATCACGTTGCATGGCCGAAATCCAGACCTGGTCGGCCTGCAGGCCGTCGACACGCACACGGATGCCTGGGGCGCGTGGCCCACGCTGGCGGTGCCTCGCGACCTGCTGGCGATGCCGATGCCAACCGGGTTTGACGAGGCGCTCGAGCGGTTGTCCCGACTGGAGCGCATGTACGCCGAGCCCGACGGTTCGTTCGTCTGGACAAGCCCGCGCGCAGGGCTGTGGTGGCAGGTGGACGGCAACGCCTACGAGAAGGATGGCCGCGTGCTGCTGGCGGATCTCAAAGGAAGTTGCCCAGCGGCCGATTTCGATCGGCTGCTGGAGGCATTCGGCTGGCCGCAGCAGGTGATGATGATGCAGTTGGTGCGGCCCGCGGTTTTTCTCGACGAGCCGACGTTTCGTCGCCACGCCCGGTCCCGCGGGATCGCCGGGGATGGGCAGACTTTGCGGCCACGCTGAGTGACCGGTCGAAACGGTTGTGCCGGGCGATCGTGGCCGGCAGGGTATGATGCTGGCTTGAGGCCGATGACAGGTGCGGTGTCGTGGGGAGTGGCCGCGTGGAGAACATGCCGATGGGCAGGGGCGAACGAGACGAGAAGGTGGTCGACGCGATGGGGCGTCGCAGCCAGTCTTCCAGCCGGAGCATGCTCCGGTTCCGCTGTGGCTTGATCGTGCTGGCGGTGGCGATCGCCGGTGGTTCCCCGTTCGCTGCTGAATTCATCGGCGAGGAACCGGTGGCGGTGAGAAATGCCATCGGTGACGGCATCCATGCCTACCATGCGGGTGATTACGACCGGGCCTACGACGATCTCACCAACGCGATCGAGGCCGGCACCGACGACCCGAGGTCCTACTATTTCCGTGGTCTTGCGGCGCTCCGTATGGGCCGTACGAGCGAGGCCCAGGCCGACTTCACCACTGGAGCGGACAGGGAACTGGTGACGGGCAGCATGCGGCGTGCGTCGCAGTCGCTCGAACGGGTGCAGGGGACCGACCGTCTGAGCCTTGAGCGGTACCGGGCACGGGCTCGGCTTGGGCAGTTGCAGCGGGAACGCGAGCACTACGGCCGACGGTATTCCACGATTGAAGACGCCTCGGGCGACGTGCGTCGTCGCCGCCGTTCGGAAGACATCCGGCCCGAACTGGTCGCTCCCCGTGGGAGGACGATCGAGGATCTTCCGGACGCGGGGGTCGAGGAGATGCCGGCGGGCAAGGCTGCTTCTCCCGCCAAACCTGGCAAGAAGGCAGTGGACGAGCCGGTCGAGATGGAGGAGCCCGCTGCAGAGTCAGACGATCCGTTTAGCGACGAGCCCGCTGCCCCCAGGGGCATGTCGAAGAACAAGGCCGCCGCAAAGGACGTCGAGGACGAGGACACGGCGGTTGAGGACGACAACGCGGCGGCTGGACAGTAGGCAGGCCTGGCATCGCCACGGCTTCGTTCACGACTGCCATTCACGACGGGACTTTGATGTTCAGCGCGGCGGCCGCGAGCAGTGCCCAGCCGACGAGGAACAGCACGCCCCCGATCGGTACGATCGCCCCCAAGATCTTCACGCCCGACAGGGCCAGCGCTGCCAGACAGCCGCTGAAGATCAACGTGCCGATGAGGAAGCACCAGCCAGAGGCGAGGAGCATTCCGCGGGATGGTGAAGCCTGTGGCAAGGCAGACACCACCGCCACGATGAGCATCGCCAGGGCGTGGTAGAGGCAGTAGCGGACGGCCGTCTCCCAGTTGTCGGTGCGGCCGGTGGCGTCGAGCATCGCCTTCAGACCGTGAGCACCAAACGAGCCGGCCCCGACGCCCAGCCCTCCGAGGATCGCACCGGAGCAGAGGAAGAACTTCAGCATGGGATGGTTATGGCCGGTTGGCGCCGAGGAGTTTGTCCTCCTCTTCCTCCTGGATGATGATTCGCGGCGTCACCATCAACATCAGGCTGTCCGTCGTGCGGCCCATGCCGACGTTCTTGAAGAGTCGATTGATGTAGGGAATCTTCGAGAGGATGGGCACGCCGAATTCGTTGCGGCCCTCGCGGAGCCGCTTGATGCCGCCGAGCAGCACGGTGCCGCCATCGGGCACGCTCACGGTGGTGGTGACCGTCGTGAAGATGAATTCTGGCAGCTGGATCGTGGTGCCGCGAGAGAAGACCTCCTGCTCGGCGCTGTTCTTGGCCTGCGTTTCCAGGCTGGCGTTGAGTCCGGCTCCGGCGGCGGCATCTCCAGCCAGCCCCGTTTTTTCATCGCTGCTCTTCGACTTCGTGGACCGCGTGCCCTCGAACTGGAACTGCTCCACCTGGCCGATCTGCGAGAAAAACGGCACGAGCGTCAGACGCACGAACCGCCGATCGCTGGAGACGACCGCCTGCACGTTCACGGCTGTGCCCTCGGAGAGCACGGTGATTACCGGCTGCTGGGCCGCCGCGAAATCTCCCACCACGGGCACGACGCTCGTCACGAATGGCCGCTGGGTGCTGTCGGATATGAAGGCGTTCTGGCCGTTGAAGAGCGTGACCTTCGGCGCCTGCATGACATTGGATCGCGTGTTGCCCTGCGCCGCCTGGATCAGGAAGTAGGCTTCAATGTCGCTGAGGATCGCGAAGCCGAAGTTGGCGGCCGATGTGGCCGGGTCGGGCAGGCCGGGAAGCGACGGCACGGTGGCACTGCCGAAGCTGTTTTGACGAAACGGAATCGAGAAGAAACTGGGAGTCTGCTGGGCCGCCGTCTGGCCCGCCGTCGTGCCACCGGTCCGCCCACCCGTCGCGCCGCCGCCACCGAGGCCACCACCGCCGCCGAGGCCACCAGCGCCGCCGAGGCCACCAGCGCCGCCCATGCCACCCGATCCCCTGGCCACGCCAGGCATGCCGGTTTGATCAAGACCAATTGTCTGGCTGCGGCTTCCTGGAGCGGCCTGGATGCCTGACGACGATGGCGAGAGCGAGGAGTTGCTCTGGGTGGGAATCGCCGTCATGTTCAGCGGCGATTGAACGCCGGTCTGGATATTGAAATCGAAGTCGACGCCAATCCGTTCGAAGAAGGTGTCATTGAGCCGGATGAATCGCACCTCGATCGTTACCTGCAGGTCCTGCAGCCTGCGGAGTTGTTCGAGCAGATCGGCGATCTCCTCGTGCACCTCCTGTGTCTGGCTCACCACGATGCTGAGGTTCGTCGCAAACGGCTGGATGGCGCCCTGACCGCCCACGGTGTTCCAACTCTGCGGCGAGACGGTGTTTTGAATCAGGTCGATGAGCGACTGGAAGTCGGCCTGAGTGCCGCCACCCGTGGGCGGGCCAAACGGGATGGACGGGTTCGAGCCCGTCGCCGGGGCGTTGCCACCCCCTTGAAACTGCGCGAGCGACGCTGGATCCATGCTCGCATCGCCCGAGGCGCGGCTCACCCCGTTGATGC
>CANHYS010000085.1 GCA_947464585.1 Planctomycetaceae bacterium
ACATCGAGCCCGGCGTCGACGGCGAGTGTGTTCTCGGGCCGCACGCCCACGCCGAGGATCACGAGGTCGGCCGGGAGCGTTTCTCCAGACTTGAGCTTCACCGCCACCCCGCCGCCGGCCGCCACGAAGCCGTCGGCCGAGTCGCCGAGGATCACCCGCACGCCTCGCGACGTGAGTGCCTCGACGAGCGGCACGGTCATCTCCGGATCGAGCGGCGGCAGCACCTGCGTCTGCAGTTCGACCACCACCGTCTCCATGCCCAGTTTGACGAAATTCTCGGCCAGTTCGAGGCCGATGAAGCCGGCGCCGACCACGACCACTCGCTTCGCGGCAGCGTCCACCCGGGCCTTGATACGGTCGACATCGTCGAGGTTGCGGAGCGTGAGCACGTTCGGCAGGTCGATGCCCGCAATCGGAGGCCGCAGTGGAGCGGCACCCGGGGCGAGGATCAGCGCGTCATAGGCCTCGTCATACTCGCGGCCCGTGTCGAGATCCTTCACTCGCACCGTTTTGCCCTGCCGGTCGATCGCCTCCACGCTCGACCGCGTGCGGACGTCGAGTCGGAACCGCTCCCGCAGCAGCTTCGGCTTGGCCACGAGGAGCTTGTCACGCGGGGCGATCTCACCGCCGACGTAGTAGGGCAGGCCGCAATTGGCAAACGACACGTCGGGCCCGCGTTCGAACACCACGATCTCCGCATCCTCGGAGAGCCTCCTCGCCCGTGCCGCCGCCGATGCCCCTCCTGCTACGCCACCGACGATTACCAGCTTCATCGCATTTCTCCCTTCACCGGTGTTCCTCGCCATCGCGAGGCGATGTGTGTGAGAGGATAGGACTGTCAGCGAGTTTCGGGCAAGCATTGCATAATGGAAAAGAGCTGCGTCCCCTTTTGGGGCGATGTTCTGAAACTCACGAGGTCGCATGATGCTCGCTCCCCCCTGCCCTGCTCCAACGATTGCTTGTGCCGTGATCGGCTGCCTCTGGTCGTCGGTGGTGTTTGCTCAAGTCACCGTCGCGCCGAAGTCGGCAGCCCCAACCGCCGCCCCGACAGCATCCAAGCCGGCGCCGAAGATCCCCGCCGATGCCCAGTGGCACGACGTGACGACGTGGGGCGTCGAGGGACGCGGCTGGGTCGACCAGGAACGCAAGCGGTGGTTCGACCGGCTGCCGGCAAAAGCCGAAGGACGTGTCACCGACGCGGTCTGGAACCTGAGCCACGACAGCGCCGGCATGGTAGCTCGTTTGAAGACCGATGCCCTGGCGATCTACGCCCGCTACACGGTCTCAAAGAAGCAGATCGGCTTGCCGCACATGCCGGCAACGGGCGTGAGCGGGCTCGATCTCTACGCCCGGGATGACTCTGGCGCATGGCGGTGGGTGATGGTGACGAAGCCGACCGAGCAAACGGTCGAGGCCGTCGTGATCAGCGGACTCGCGCCCGGTATGCGGGAATACGCCGCCTATCTGCCGCTCTACAACGGTGTGGAGTCGCTCGAGATCGGCGTGCCGGCCGGGGCGACGTTCGAGGCTTTGCCGCCACGGTCCGAGAAGCCGATCGTGTTCTACGGCACCTCGATCACGCACGGTGCGAGTGCTTCCCGACCGGGTATGGTGCATACCGCGATCCTCGGACGGCGGTTCGACCGGCCGGTGCTGAATCTCGGATTCTCTGGCAACGGAAAGATGGACGCAGCCGTCGGCAGCCTGCTCACGGAGGTTGACGCGGCCGTCTACGTGATCGACTGCCTGCCCAACATGGGGCCCGCCGACGTCGCCGCCAAATGCGGACCGCTCGTGAGGCAGCTGCGGGAGGCGCGTCCGACCACGCCGATCGTGCTCGTGGAAGACCGCCGCAACACGAATTCCTGGATCCTGCCCGACCGCGACAAGCACCACGACGCCAACCACGCGGCTCTCAAGGCGGCCTACCAGCAGCTCGTCAAAGAGGGTGTGAAGGGGCTTTCCTACATCGAGGGCGACCACCTCTACGGCGACGACGCCGAGGGAGCCACCGACGCCTCGCACGCCAGCGACCTGGGCTTCATGCGGCAGGCCGACATCTTCGAGCCCATCCTGCGAGCAGCTCTCGCGCCGCAGCAGTGATGCTGCGAGGCGACACCCAATCGCTACCGCGACTCGAGGCCGACCGTGTTCAAGGCGATCACGCGATAGGCGTGCGGCGTGTCGGCGGCAGCTTGAGCATCGGTGAAGGTCATCGCGGCCAGCGGTTGAACAGGTGTGTCGCTGTACTGCAGCCCTTGGAAGAGCGGGCGGCCAAAGGGATTCGCCGGCTTCTCGGGCACTGTGGCGATACGCTTGCCATCGCGTTCGATAATGAAGGCAGCGAGGCCGCTCTCCGGATCGGCGACGGCCTCCCACGCGACGACGTTGCCGGTGACGCGGAGATTCGTCGGCGCCGGTGGCGGGGTCGTGTCGGGGATCTTCGTGTCGGCGATGTAGTGTTTCCACGCTTTGGCGACCGCGTCGCTTGGCAGCCAGATGGCCTGCTTCGGATCGCCCTGATACTCAGCCGCGGGCACGGCAGCCGTGCCGTCGATCGCCGCGAGCCAGGCGGCCTCGGCGGGCATGGCGCGGAGCGGGCCTCCGCTCGTCTCGGGCAACCGGGCGGCGAGGCAGGCGTCGAGCCAGGCGATGGCCATGTATCGCTGGTTGCCGCACTCATGGGCCGTCAGCGGATCGACAGCCACGCCGATGAGTCCGCCCTGTGACCGCACCGCCTTGAAGAAGGTCTCGTTTGCGGGCCAGACATTGGCGAAGCGGCCATCCTTCACCGTCACGCCCTCCTTCGTGCCGGGGTTGCACATCATCGGCACGGCGAGTGCGGCGGCGGGCAGATCGTGCGGTTTGATCTGCGGCCGTTTGGGATCGGCCTCGAGCAGCGGCACGCCGGATCGCAGCCACGCGGCCACGACGCGGTCGGGGTGAGTGAGCAGCATGCCGCCGGCCCAATGGCCGCCGCCGCTGTGGCCCCAGAGAGCCCACGGCACCGTGGCAAGTTCGGGATGGCCGCTCTGCGCGGCGAGATCGGCGAGGCAGCGTTGGAAGGTGGCGCCGGAGCCGTTCCGCGGGTCGCACCAGAGCTGACAATCTTCCTTCTCCGGCTGCTCGTAGGACGGGGCGAGCAGAGCACAGTCGTGCTTTCTGGCCAACGCCTGCCAGTGGAGATCGAACGCGCCGGTGAGCCCCGACCGGCAGGAGCCTTCGCCGCAGCCGTGCTGATGCACGATCACCCCGCGGAGCGTCTTCACGCCGGGTGGGATCCACGCCGTATGGATCACCGCAAACCGCAGCGTGCCCGGCTCAGCGGCCGCCTCGTAGCGGATCCGATAATACGGCGCCGCGGCAGGCGGAAGATCGTCACCGTGAGCCAAGCAAATCGGCAGCATGCCGATGAGGGCGAGCAGCACGAGAATGCGGGTTGGCAAACCGCGTCGGGCTTCTCGGCAGGCGGCAAGATCCCGTCGCTCACGCTCCGGGCTTGTATTGCGGGACGGCTGGAATCCCATGCAAGCCCCCGGCGCGAGCCGGGGGACTCCTACTTCCGGCGGCGGCGGCGCTCGAGCAGACCCAGCGAGCCAAGCAGCATCGCGAGACCGCTGCCGAAGGATGCGGGATCGATCTCGGGCACGGACACGGCGCTCGACACGATCGCGATCCGATTGAGGCTCTGGTAGTTGTAGTCGACGTACCAGCTCGGGCCCGGCAGGCCGGTGATCGTGGCAAACGTGCCCAGCAGCGTGCCGTACTCGGCAATGATGTAAGCCAGCCCCGTGTCGGGAACACCGACCGTCACGTCAAGCGTGGCGTTGGCGATCGAGAGCGTGCCCGACACGTCGATGAAATCGGAGGTGCCCGACTCACCAAGATCGACGGCGAACGTGCCACCACCATTCTGGGAGAGGTCGACGTTGCCGAGGAACGAGAGCGAGCCGAGGGGAAGCCCAAGTTCGGAGATGCCTGGCGCGATCGTACCGCCCGCGCCGACCAGCGTGTCTCCCTTGATCGTGCCATCGAAGCCCCAGATCTGCCCGCCATTGCCGACGAGCACTCGGTTGGCGTCGACCACGCCGCCGTCGGCGACGGCGAGGACGTTGAGAGAGCTGTCGCCCGTGGTGCCTGTGACGTTGGCGGAGACGACGACGTCGGCACCGGTGGCCTTCACACTGAGCGTCGAGCCGGTATCGGAGACGAACACGCCGTTGCCTTGGGCCGACTTGTCGTAGCCGACGTAGAAGTTCTTGCCGACGCCGGTGAGCGTGGCCGTGCCGCCGCTCGCGATGAAAAAAGTGTTGTTCGTGCCTTTGTCGCCCACGCGGACGGTGCCGTTCGTCGTGAAGTTCGAGCCTCCATAGACGCCGAATTGATTGCCGTCTGCCACAGCGTTGACGCCGAGCCTCACGCCGCCGCTCGTGGCCGTGCTGCCGTTTCGGAGTTCAAAGGTGCCGTTGACACCGTCGATTCCGACGACGATGTTGCCGTTGGCCGAGAGCGTGCTGGCGAGGTCAACAACAACATGGTTGTTAGCGGCCGTACTCCCGGAGCTGATGACGAGGTCGTTCGACCCAGTGAGCAGCAGCGTGCCGTTGGTCGTGGCATAGCCGTCGGCGTAGCCGACATACACGGTGTTGTTGCTGCCGCGGACGCCGACGGCGAACGCGCCCGAGTTGATGAACGTGCCGCTGTCGGTGATCGTGAGGTAGTTGCTGCCCGAGGTCGCCAGGTCGGCGATCGACGTGTTGCCGATGTTCCAGGTGCCACCGTAGTTTTCCGCACCGCCCTGCCTGCCGCCGACGCCCAGATTCAGGTTCGTCGCCGTGACGGAGTGGTTGACGTTGTAGGTGCCGATGTAGTTGTAGTCGTTCACTCCGGCGGTGGAGAGCCCGCTTACCTGGATGGTGCCAGCCGTGATCGAGGCCGATCCGCTGGTCGTGCCGATGAACGGAAACGAGTAGACATAGCTGCCGCTGCCGTTGTAGCCGATGTCAAGCGTGTTGGTGACATTGAGCGACACGTTGCCGCCCGATTGGCTGTCAAGAATGATGTTGCCCTGATTGCCTGGATCTGCGCCCAGCGTGGCCTTGTCGGTCAAGACCGAGACCGGTGACGAGCCGCCGTCATAAAGGCGAAGAATCGTGCCTCCGGTCGTGCCGGTGGCGACGTTGATCCAGAGCTGGTCGGCGAGCGTGAGGTCGCCTGCGCTGAGTTGGCTCTCGCCGCCTTCGGGACCATCCACGAAGAACGACTTCGCCTGAGCGCCAACCCCGAGGATAATGTTGGCACCGTCGGCGGTGGTCAGCGCGTTGGTGGTCGAGTCGGGCACGCCATTCGACCAGTTGTTCGATCCACTCCAAGACAGAGCGGAGGTGGTTCCGGAGAGCCAATACGTATCGGCTGCTCGGGCCGCCGTTCCGGTGGCGAGGAGGCTTGCGGCCGCGACCAGAAGAGCGAGTGCGACCGCGCACGCGCGAGCGAACGCCAGACGACGAAACCGATTCATGCTGCCAACTCCATGCACAGGGACGACGACCGACGCGGCGCCGTAGAACGCCGATAATAAGAAATCTCAGGTGCCTGAACCGCGGAAAGACTAGAACCGTGACAGTCTACCCGTCCAGCCCCCCCGTACGGAGGGCGCACGGCGGTGTCGCCCGACTCCTGACCCACGAGGTGCGTTTTGATCCCTGCCATCGAGCATTCCAGCCTGCTGACGATCCTCTACTGGCTGCTGATGATCCCGATCGCCATTCTGGTGCTTGTCCGTGTGACCGCCTTCTGGGCGGACGACGGCCCGGGCACGCTCTTCGGCGCCGTGCGGACCATCGCCGTGATGGCGCTGGCTGTCTTTCTGACCTTCGACATCTCGGGATATCTGTTTGCCCGCATGATGCAAGACCCGCAGCTGGGCATCGCCTTTCCACCGGGCTACCACTACTGGAACTGGATCCGGGAGCCGCAGAGCCTGAAGTGGCACGTGCTCGGGTATGTGCCGCTGATCCGCTACCTGCCCGTGATGTTCGCGCTGTGCGCCGGGGCGATCGTGCAGGTGCTGCTCTGGAAGATCCCGTTTCGCACCGGCATGATCGTCTTCGTCAACCAGCTGCTCGTCGATATCTTCGCGATGGCGATGCTCTCGCTGGTCTTCAGCTTCTTCGTCGGTGTCCAAGAGGGGGCCACTGCCAAGGCTCATCCCCGACATGCGGCCGGCGGTCATGCAGCCACGCATGCCGGCGGTCGCACCGCGGCGGCGGTTCCCGACGGCCTGCAGGGCATGCAACACCGCATCGAGCAGCTAGGGGCGGAGGAAGGCCCGTTGGTCCGGCGGCTATGGCGGCGATGGGAGTCGGTCAACCAATTGTTGAAACCGATCTATGGCCTCTTGGATCCGGTCACACGGCATCTGCCGCTGCCCGCGCGAGACTTCCTCAACGGCGGCGGTTGGCTCATCGTCATCCCCAGCGTGATCGCATTGCTGCGGTCATGGCCCAGCCTCCGGCCGCGAAAAAGTCCGGGTGTCTCGTGAGCGATGGGCGTGCAATCGCCCATTTTGCGACGCCTCTCCACCGTTTTTTTCGCTGATTTGCCCGCTGAAAAAACCCCTGCCTACCGTTGCCGCGCACCTGGGCTTCCAGGTTCTCGTGGTTCTTCCTTTGCAAAGGGGTTCTTTATGCATCGCAGATTGTTTGCTGCAGCGGTGGCTGTTGCCGCCCTGTTCTTGTCGGTCGACTCAGCGTTTGCCGGCAGTCCTTCCACGCAGATCGTGCGGATCAAGAATGTCGGTGCGGCTCCGGTGGCGGTGTTCGCGGCCAATGGCTCCCCGACTGAAAGCCAGGTCGCGGCGGGCTATAAGCTCATCTCGCCCAACGGCGTGGCGCAGTTCGTGATCAGGCAAGGAGCTGGCATCGGCGTTGCGGTCGATCCGACCGCAACCGCCGCGATGATGAAGAAGAAGGCGGTCGTGAAGAACTCACTCCCGACAGCGATTCTGCCCTTTACGTTCCCGAAGAGCCGATTCGTCTATCTCGTTGCAACGGCCGGCGGGGCCAGCCCGACAATCAATTTTGCCGCTCCCGGCACCAGGTTCTGAGCCGGGGCATGGCGAGGGGCCTTTTCATTAGGTTTTGGGGCTGCACGGTCGCGGCCCAGCCCCCCGCTCGCGGTCAATACGGCCGGAGACCGCCACCCTGCGGCGGGCTTCCCCGAAGCCCGCATTTTCGGCCATCTGCCAGGCGGTGTTGTCGAAGATGGGGCAAGATGGTAGCTTCGACAGCCAGTACGACTGACCTCGTCAGCACTCCAGTCCGTTCGGGAGCTTGGGTTTGTGCATCCGGCGATGTCGCTCCAGTCGAATTTGAGTTGGTTTGAGCTCCCGATTCTTTGAGGTTCTTTTATATGTCCCGGAAGATTTACGTGGGGAACCTGCCCTGGTCGACCACGTCCGCCGATCTTGAGGCGATGTTTTCCCCCCACGGTGCCGTGCGGGCTGCTGAAGTGATCTCCGATCGTGAGACCGGACGTTCGCGTGGTTTTGGTTTCGTCGAAATGGA